>JAYTXS010000446.1:0-4231 GCA_043742845.1 Gammaproteobacteria bacterium | reverse complement strand
ATACCCTCAAATTTTCAGCGATCTTGCGGGACCCGCCGGTAGCCCTGAAATCGGCAGCCGCCCCATTAATATGTAAGATTTGCCTGACTGACAGAGGTCACAGCTTTCGATGGGAGTGATGCATGGCCTATACCGCTGATCCTCGCGTTCTATTCGCGGCCGAACGCACTTTGCTCGCCTGGCAGCGCAGTGCGATCGCCTTGATGGGCTTCGGCTTCGTCGTGGAGCGGTTCGGCCTGTTTCTGCAAATGGTGGCGCATCAACCTTTGTCGGTGTCCCAACGCGGCTTTTCGCTCGGCATCGGAGTGATCCTGCTGTTGCTGGGAGCCGCGGTTGCCCTGATTTCGGCGCGGCAATTTCGCCAAGTAGTTAAGTGCCTGGACCCGGCAGTCGTGCCGCCGGGATATTGGACTCAGGTGGGCGTGGGCCTCAATGTGGTCATCGCTCTCATCGCCGTGGCCTTCGCTCTGCACTTTCTCTGGCCGGTTCCGTAGGTCCGGTCAACCACACTGCGGCTATCCCGTTACCCCTAGCATGGTACGAACCGAGATAGCGGTGCTGCGTTTTGGTTTGGGCGCCCGGCCGGGGGATTTGTCGGCCGCCGCAGGCGATCCGCGAGCGTGGCTCAGGGCCCAGCTCCAAGGCTCGGTGCCGCTGGCCGGGAATATTCCGTTGGCGCCCTCCGAGCAGATATTCGCCGAGCTGCAGGCGGCGCGCGAGGTGCGCCAGGAAACGCGGCGTGACCAGGCAACGGCTTCCAAGGAAGCCGTTGCGGCCGCTGCACCCAACCCGGTGCGCGATGCTTATTTACCTCACTACCGCGCGCAGGTACTTGCGCGCGCCCAAAGCGCTGCGCTGACCGCGCGGCCTTTTGCCGAGCGTCTGGTGCACTTTTGGACCAATCATTTCGCAGTGTCAGCGGACAAAGGCGCGGTATTTGGAGTGGCCGGTACGCTCGAGAACGAGGCTATTCGTCCGCATGTCGACGGCCGTTTCGTCGAACTCCTGACCGCAGCGGAACAGCACCCCGCGATGATCGCCTTTCTGGACAACCAGTATTCGGTGGGCAAGGATTCTGTATTGGCGGCGCTCGCTGCCCAGCGCGCGCCGCGGCAATTGGCGCACGGCGACGCCCCCAACACGCAGCAGCGCGAATTCGGCATCAACGAGAACTTGGCGCGCGAGATATTGGAATTGCATACCTTGGGTGTGCATGGCGGTTATTCGCAGGCGGATGTCACGAGCTTTGCCCAAATCATTACCGGTTGGTCGATCGGCGGCGGCAAGGGTCGGCTGGCGGGCGGTCTACCCGGCCGCTTTTATTTTCGGGAAAACCTGCACCAGCCCGGAGCAAAGGTGTTTTTGGGTAAAACCTACTACGAGGCCGGGCAGCGCCAGGGCGAAGCGGTGCTCGAGGATCTCGCGGTGCATCCGGCCACCGCCCGCTTCATCGCCACCAAGCTGGTTCGACATTTCATTGCCGATGATCCCCCGCCGGCGGCGGTGGCGCGTGTAGCGCGCGCCTTCCTCAAG
The DNA here is from genome assembly GCA_043742845.1 of Gammaproteobacteria bacterium. GTDB lineage: Bacteria > Pseudomonadota > Gammaproteobacteria > Steroidobacterales > Steroidobacteraceae > Bog-1198. The sequence goes on along the minus strand of JAYTXS010000446.1, from coordinate 2,698 downwards.
TCCGGCGGCGACTTGCCGCGCGTGTATGCAGCGTTGATCGAGGCTCCCGAAGCATGGGACGCCGACATGCGCAAATTCAAAACCCCCGAGGACTTCGTGTTCTCGACTTTGCGTTCCTTGAATATCTCGCCGCGTCAGCCCGAGGAAGTGCTGCGCAGTTTCGAACTCCTAGGTCAGCGCCAGTACACTCCGGGATCGCCTGCCGGCTGGCCCGACAGCGCCAAGAGCTGGGACGGCTCCGACGCTCTCATGCGCCGTGTGCTATGGGCCTCTCGCGCCGCAGGTCGATTCGAGCAAGGCATCGACCCGGTCGATCTCGCCGCATCCAGCCTGGGGAGTTACGTGCGGCCCGAGACGGTGACGGCACTTAGGCGCGCCTCGTCCGGAACTCAGGCCGTCGCGTTGCTGCTCATGAGTCCGGAGTTTCAACGGAGATAGCCATGCGCCTATTCAACTCGAATATGACCCGGCGACGCTTTCTATTGAACTCCGGCGCATTGATTGCCAGCGCCGCCGTCCCCCACGCGCTGTTCGCTCATACGGGAGGAACGGCGCGCCTGGTGGTCGTCATCTTGCGCGGCGCGCTCGACGGGCTCGCCGCCGTGCCGCCCTATGGCGATCCTGATTACTCGGGATTGCATCGGGAACTCGCGATCGCCGCTCCAGGCGCCGCCAATGGCGCGCTGGCCTTGGACGGCACCTTCGGACTGCATCCGTCCTTGGCGTTCCTGCACCAGCGCTACCTCGCGGGTGAGCTCACGGTATTCAATGCGGTCGCCTCGCCGTACCGCGACCGATCACATTTCGACGGCCAAAACGTATTGGAAAACGGACTCACCAAACCCATCGGCACGGCCGATGGCTGGCTCAATCGGGCGCTGGCCGCGTTGCCGCGAGGCAGCGGACATCCCGTCGATCGCGCGGTGGCCGTCAGCCAAAACGTTCCACTGATACTGCGCGGCGACGCGCCGGTGATCTCCAAGTCACCGCAAACCAGTGCCGGCGTCGATGAAGAACTGCTGGCGCGCTTGGCCGATCTTTACTCTCGCGACGATTGGTTTTCGGCACGCCTAAGCGAAGCCGTCCAAACCGAAAAGCTTGCCGATGAGCATGACGGCATGCAAACACTCGCGGTCAAAGGCCCGCCGGCTGACCAGGTTGGGGCGGTTGCTCGCATGGCGGCTAAATTAATGCGCAGCGATGGCGGTCCCGAGGTCGCGGTCATCGAAGCCGGCGGCTGGGACACCCACGCCAATCAAGGCGGCGCCAAGGGAGCGCTGGCGCTCCGGCTCGCAGGTCTGGACAAGGCGCTAGGCGCGCTCGCCGATGAACTGGGACCGCTCTGGCCGCAGACTGCGGTGCTGATCGTGACTGAGTTCGGCCGCACCGCTGCCATGAACGGCACTCGAGGCACCGATCACGGCACGGGCGGCTGCGCCCTACTCGTGGGAGGAGCAGTGAGCGGTGGCCGGGTAATCGCCGACTGGCCGGGCCTCGCACGCACAGCCCTTCTAGGCAACCGCGACCTACGGCCGACCCTCGACTTACGCAGTATATTCAAGGCCGTCCTCGACGAGCACCTGCACGTCGATACGCGAACCCTCGCCACCCGAATATTCCCGGATAGCAGCGGCGTACGCCCTCTGCAAGGGCTGATACGGGCCTGAATTTACCCGCGGCGATTCTTTAGAACGCCATCGGTTCCATGCCGGGAGGCGCCGTCGGTGCCGGAGCCTCTTCTGCCGGCGTCGCGGGCGCTGCTACAGGCGCGGCTGCCGCAGGTGCAGCCGGCCGCGAAGCAGGCTTGCGCTTGGGCGCTGCCTTCTTAGGCGCTGCCTTGGGCTTTGCTTTGGCTTTGGCTTTGGCCTTCTTAGGCGCAACCTTCGCTACTTTTTTTGCCACTTTGCGCGCAACAGTTTTCTTCGCCTTCGCTTTCACTTTGACCTTCGCCGGGCGGGCTTTCTTTTTCATGACGCTCTTCTTGGCGGTGTGGCGCTTGGCCTTTGCCGCCGGCCGCTTCTTCGACTTGCTCTTCTTTGCCATGATCACTCTTCTCCTGGGGATCGTACGAGGGTGATCGTGAGAGTAGTCCCGAAAAAGTCTGCTGTCATCTGCGCGTGACGCTGGAGTCGGTCACGAGGATTGCGTACGCTGCCCCGGTGTCGTCGATCGAACCCATTCGCCCGCTCAAAGATGTCTGGTTAAGGCCGCGGCGCGTATTTCGCGAAATGGCGGCGCGTCCCATCGGGGTCGTCGATTACCTGCTGGCGGCAATTCAAGGCGTCGGCAACTTTTTGGCGCTGTACCGGACCCAGGGAGCAGGAGCGGACACCAGCGTCGAGGAGATTCTCGGAAATTCCTTTGCCATCGGTGCTATCGCCGGCGTGGCCAGCCTGTTCCTGATGGGGGTGATCTACCAACGCTTAGGGATTCGCGCGGGCGGCAAAGCGACCACCTCGCAAGTGGTCCATGTGCTCGCCTATGGCGGTGTACCCATGGCGGCTTCGGTGGTGCTGTGGGTGCTGACTGCTCTGCTCGCGGGCGAGGCGGCGTTCGTTGAAACTCCCCGCGCGGATGTCGAAGGCTTCGTCGTGCTCTTGCTACATGCACAGTTCGCGACTTACGTGCTCCTGCTGGTGTGGAGCGTGGTCCTGATCGTGATGGGTCTTAGTGAGATACAGGGCATAGCTACACGCAA
>JAYTXS010000445.1:0-8248 GCA_043742845.1 Gammaproteobacteria bacterium | reverse complement strand
GCTCCAACGTCTTCGCATCCACCGCGCTCAATTGGTCGCGCTGATCGTGCAAGCGGGCGATCTCACGTCGAATGCCGTGATTGCTGACGTCGGGCAGCTGGCCGTCGAATTCATGGCGGCCGGATTGCGCGGCGAAGAAAGGCTGCGCCTGCAAATAACTCTCGATGAAGCCCGCCGTAAGCTTGTTCCATGCCTGGCTGGCAGGGGACGCTCCCTTGGGCGCCGCGGCCGCCGGCGGCTGTTGCCCGCACCCCGCCAAAACGATGAACAATACTCCCGACAATGCCGCTCCAACTTTCAGCGACTTCCGCATGACAACTCCCCTTCTAGTTTTCTAAGACTCGATGTTTTTTATGACTCGTCAACTAAAAAGAATACGGACCACCGCGCACCAGCGCGCGCTGGTAGGCGTCGCGCGAGTGAATGCGGTCGAGAAAATTCCACAAATGCGGCCGGTCGGCATTCAGGTTCGCACGCGACTTGGCTGCCTCCAGGGGAAAGCTCATTTGCACGTCCGCCGCGGTAAATTCTTCACCCGCAAACCAGGTGTGGGCTGCCAGCTCGGCGTCCATGTAGTCCAAGTGCTTTTTTAATTGCGGCGCGATGAAGGCACCCTGCACGGTGGCCGCGATGCGCCGAGCAACCACACTAATGGGCCAGGGTGCGGGACCGTTTGCCACCCGATCGAATATCAACTTCAGCAACAGCGGCGGCATGGCCGAACCTTCCGCGTAGTGCAACCAGTAGGTGTAGCGCAGCCGCTCCGGCGTGCCGGCCGGTGGTAACAATCGTCCGCCGCCGTAGCGATCGATCAGGTACTCAACGATAGCGCCCGATTCAGCGACGGTGACCTCGCCATCGACAATGACGGGAGATTTTCCCAAGGGGTGCACCGCCAGCAGCTCAGGCGGCGCGAGCATGGTCTTTGCATCGCGCTGGTAGCGCTTCACCTCATACTCGACTCCCAACTCTTCCAGCAGCCAGAGAACTCGCTGCGATCGCGAGTTGTTGAGGTGATGCACGGTGATCATCAGCGCATTGTAGGACATTCTGCGGTTGCAAACACCGCAGGTGATCCATTAACTTGTTCGCGGTAACTTATGTGCGGGCGCGGCGCCAAAGCACGTCGCAGCGGCACCGCTCAGCTGCCGTCGCCCGGTGGAAACCATTCAGCCTTGCTGGCGCGAAATTCAGGCAGAGCCTCGCAGCGTTCAACTAACAGCGCAAGACCAGGATAGGTGGCGGTGCGAGTGACCTCGAGTGCGTCGTTCAAAAACGTGTACGCGCAAGTCGCGGTGATGTCCGCCTGAGTCATGCGTTGCCCAATCAACCATTGGCCGGCTCGCGTCTGGCAAGCCCGCTCCAGCTCGGTGAGCGCAGCGTGCATTTGCGTGCTGCAGCGTTCTGTCCACGGAGGGTGACGTTTCTCCGCGGGCCGAAACACCTTTTCATATAGCTGCGAGACGCCCTTCTCCGCAGCGCCGATGGTAATCGCCATAAGGCGCAGCGCATCGCGCCGCCCCCTACCCGTGACCGGCAGGAGTGCGCGCTCCGGGCCGGCGCAGTCGTCCAGATAGTCCAATATGGCGCCGGATTCGATCAAGGCCTCGCCGTCCGGCTGCACCAACGTCGGCACCCGGCCCAAGGGATTGAATTGTCGAATCAGCTCGAAATCCGCGCCCACCGACCAATTGCGATGCTCGAACGGCATGCCGAGCAGGTTCATGCTGACCGCGACGCGGCGCACGAAGGGCGAATCAAACATGCCGATGAGAATCAAACGCTGCTCCCGCACTAATGTCAGTAAACGCAAACAATGTGAGTGGCCCCACTTAAAATTCAGTGACCACCCTTGACCAACAACCCTGTCGCCGACAGCGCCGCAGCCAGTTCCTCTTCGATACGGACGGCTTCCGAGCGCTTGATGTATTGCAAATGCAAAGCCGGCCCCGTCAGTACCTCAAGGCCCCGTTTCAACACGCTGCCCGCCGCGCGAATGCCCGCCTTATGCTGATCGAAGCGCTGCGCTGGCGAATACTTGCTCATGCCCACATAGACGCCATACGTCCCGCGGTCCTGATAGTCCAAAAGCACCAGGTAAATGTTCGATCGCCCCTTGGCCGACGACGTAAATCCCAACGCGGTTTCGTAGACGACAGGCAGCCACTCGACATAGCGCATCGGCAACCATTCAGGCACTGACTGCGCCGCCCGCGCCCACAGCCACTCCAACGCCCGCTCGATGTTAATGGACATTTCACCTCGCATCCACAATTCATGGATGCAGTGCGCGCCATCGAGGCCATCGGCATCCGCCAGCGCGCGCTCGAGGCGACGTGTGATGCTCGCCTGGCTTAGGGCCTGAAGCGGACGGGCGCCGGGCCGTGATTTGTGATCGATTGTTTGCAACTGTCATCTGGATCGATTTGCGATCCCACGCTTCACCATCTTGCGCAGCGCGTCATTGATTTGTGTCTGGTAACCGGGTCCACGGGCTCGAAAATACGCGAGCACATCAGCATCCAAGCGAATAGTAGTAGACACCTTGGTTGCAGCTCGTTGGCGCCCACGAGCTCTCTTGAGCGTAACAGGTCCCCACATCTCTCTGCGTCCAAGGCGGGTTGTCACTCTGCGCCGCTTTGGCCGAAATAGTTCTTGGCTTCCGCAGTGTAGTACCGCGTTTCATATTTATCAGCCTTGCGCAGCGAGATGATGTGAGCACCTCTGGGGCGATCCACGCCTCGCAACCATCGAAATCCAGCCCATGAACTCTAATGTTCGAAAGCCGCTTCTTTCCATCCCACGATATCATTTAATTGTAGTAACAATTAGAACGAAGTGCGATTACCCCAAAACAACTGCTTTTGAGTGGGGCGCTAAATCAAGGACTGCGATGCGCATCCCCACCTCTCCATCGAATCTCGCCCTTGCACGGATCCAACAACTGCGCGACGCCGGCAATCATCCCCATAGTACGAAGCAGGGCGAATGCGCGAATTTGCGCCCGTGGCAATGCCTCGTGTACCCGACTCGCCGCCGCCAGCAATGTCCTGCCCTTTGTGACTACATCATCGATTAGCACAATCCGCTCCGGAGGGTTGGGAGTCAGCTCGATATCGAAGGACTCGTAATGTACGTGCACCGTCGGGCGATCGCCCGGCGCGGCGGTTGCGGATTTGCGCACGGCCCGGACACGGCGCAAGCCAGGCCATATATGTCCACCGAGCCCTTCATTGACCAATGCCAGCGCCAAGTGCTCGGCCGCCCACGAGTCTCCCGCGTGGTGCGGCGTGCTTCCGGGCACAGGTACCAAGACATCCATGGCGCCGAAGAATCCGGCCAGTTGCGCCGACTCTTTGGCCTGCTGGCGGACGCGAACCGCGTACTTGAGCATGAAGGCGGCGTCTCCGGCCTTGAGCAAAGTCCGCAGCAGGCGTGAACGCTCGCATACAGCCCCAGCGCCGCTGGGCGAGTACACATAACAAGATGCGTATTCCACCGTTCGAATCATCGGTGCCCCTCGCGGCGCCAAGCGAAATCAGGGAGCGAGGTCGTCATCGCGTCCACGGCTCAGTGCGGCCGACGGCGCTGCTTGCGCAGGCTGCTGCATCTGACTCTGCCGCAGCCGCAACCAGTTCTCGCGGGCTTCGCGTCGAATGTCCTCGAGACTTTGCGGCTTGGCGCAAGCCAGCTCGGCCGCGGGTCGCGCAGCGCTCGACTGCACGCGGCCAATGTCGCGGGCACCGTCGTGGGCACCGTCACGGGCACCGTCGCGGGCACCGTCGCGTCCGGCAGTGCGGCTCAGGCGAGCCTGCACTCGCACCTCATATTGCTCGCGCAACCGCTCCGCCATCTTGCTGCGATAACCATGCCTTTCCATTTGAACTGCAGCGGTCGGGATATGCGGCTTCGGCTCGCGGTCGATTCCCTGAGCTGCGAGGCTGCGATGATCGATGCGGCTCGAAATGTGCGCCTCCCGCAGCGCTTCATTAGTGACGACCGCCCAACGTTCGCGCACATGAAGAAGCTCATGGACTACGGATTTCATCCCGAGCTTGACGCGGTTGTCATTGTTCCTGTCCAGCGCCGTTTTCGCGCCCAGACCCTCCGACATCACTTCACGGGTGGTCGTGAGCAGGTGGGCGTGAAAATTTCGCGGATCACTCCCGGGAAAATCACGCGGTGCATGAATGGCGAAATCGATCGCGAAACCATACCGGTCCGTCAACTCCTGGGAGAACTCCCTCACCAGGTTCAATCGCTGCGGCGGCGAGAGTTCAACCGGCAGCGCCACGAGATATTCCCGGGCGACGCGCGCGTTCTTGCGACTTTCGGCGTTCTCGGCCGCGTTCCAAAGCGAGGCACGATCTATGGCCCAGTGCATTTGCTCGTGGGGAAACTCCCCCGGCAGCACGATCTCTTTGTGCATGACGTCCTGGCGTCCAGAATGATCGTAGGTTCGGCCGCTGCGCTCGTCGCGAAGACGTTCTCCTGAGCGATAGGCTGCGGCACCAACGGCGCTGCTACCGGCGCTGCGGCCGAAAGTCTTCATGTTCAGAAAGTAAATGGCCATGACCGCTCAACCCACGGACATGAGGTCAAAGAACACAGGATCAGGCGCATACCCTGCCGCCACCGCCTCGATGGCCTCGGGTATCTCTAGCAGACAAATTCTCGCAGCCTGCGCCCCGCTGCTAGGCATGAAGGCACCTTCCGGTTCGCAGTAAAGTTCGTAATCTTCAAGCAATGCCCCGCAGTGCTCGCAATGGTTCACCCAGTAAACGCTTTGCGTAGCCTCGCTTCGCGCCTGGCAAAAACCGGGAGCCATATTGCGCAATCGCAGCTGAACGCAGTCCGGAAGTTGTTCCACGTAGAACAGGAACGCATCGACGTTTGCTTTCTGCCAGGCGTGCGTCGGGCACTCGCCGGGATCGGGCTCGTCGGGCGGCGGATCATCCTCCAAAGTCTCGTGCGTTGGTGGCAATGCCAGCGCCAGCAGCTGGGTCGATAAGCCGCAGTGCCGGCACGCTGCATTCGTACGCGCTACGTAGTAGGTGGGCGAGCGAAGGTTCGGCTCAGAGACCGATTCGGTTGCGGGCATTGCTGAACTCCTTATTGGCGAACGCGACTTTGAGCCATCGACGCGACGACGCGCATTTGAGATAGCCGCACAGATCCGGCAGTTGCTCGAGTTCGGAGGCCATGACGGCAGGCTCGGTCACATGTTGCTCAGAAACGTTGCGGGAGCGGCGGCCGCCGCGGACCGACAGAGCGCTGTCACGGTCACTGCCGCGGGATAGCTGGCGCCTCACGATCTCCCGGTCGCCGATCAGTCGGGACGCGAATTGAGAGGTACCGCCGTTCTCACTACCCGAGCAGCGCAAAATCAGCGTATTCGTACAGTTCTCTACAATTGTTTGCGCTTGGCTATGTCCGTAGGTACTCGACACTTGCGCAATGGACTGAAATCCCAGGACGCATCGGCCGCCAAATTTCCTCAATCGGGCGAGCGCATCCTTGAGTCCATCGATGGCGCCCAACGCATCGAGTTCGTCAACAACGAACCACAGGCGTTGATCGCGGCCTTCCTCCTGGCTCATGGCCTCGAAGATGGCGAGACGCATCCACGTGGCAATCATCGATCGCATCGCGGCGATTTGCCCGGCCTTGTAGGGAATGAACACCGCTCCGGGCAAAGTCCTGGCCCTCACCCACTCACGCATCGAAAACTGCGCAGCCCGTTGGCTCTGGATGTACTCGAATGCTGCAATGGCTGATCCTGTCACGGAACGAATGGAGCCGAACATGCGCGCATTGTCCGGATCGACAAAGGGTTGCGCCGGCGTGCCGGCGAGCATCGGCCGCAGCTCATCGATCGATGCCATAGTGAGCAACCGCCAGAGATCGGCGATGTCCCGTCGGCCGCAAGCATGGCAGCGCCGTACCACGGCCGTCAGGAATGTGCGCGCATAGCCTCGCCATTCGCTCGCCGAAGGATCATCGCTCGCCGGTATCAACCCGCTCGCCAGTTGTTCAACGTCGTAGCTGTTTTGGATCTCGGCGAATAGGTCCCATTTCACCGAATTGTGCTCGAAGGGATTCAGCACCACGTCGCCCCGGTAACGGTCGTAGAACCGCGCCATGTATCCGCCATCGGGATCGGCGAATATCGCGCGGTCCCCGCGGGCAAGCGCCGCACCGAGAAGTTCGCGAATTGCCGTCGATTTGCCGGTACCCGTCGTCCCGATGAGCTTGAAATGCTTGGTTTCATCCTGGGCGGGGACCGTTATCCCAGCTAGGGTCAAGCCGGCACGGCCGAATCGAATGCCGTAGGCACTTCGCCGCTGTGCCGCCCGACCGTCGAGCAGCAACGCTCCGCGCTTGTATGTGTCCCGCGGCGTTCGCCGCAACAGCGCCCAGCAGCCGGCCAGCCCCAGCATCACTGCAGCCACCAAGGGGACTGCGTAGACACTCGATGCCCATGCGGTAATGAGCGCGCCGACCACGGCTCAATAACCTGCCACGACGTAGAAATCCGCTTTCTCGCCATATGTCGGCACGCTGCGATCGACGCGCACGCAGAGTCGCGCAGTAGCGCCGCAATGCCGCCACTCAATGCGTCCTCCGCGGCGCTCCAGCAGCGCAACGCTGGCGGCGAGTTCCTCGCGGCGGGCGCGCAATGCCGTGATTTCGACGCCGGAAGGCATGCTCCAGCGCAAGACGGCGATTGGAATGCCTGTGCTGATGAGCGCCATCAGAACGCTCCACAACGTGCCGCGCGTGTAGGCCGCCCGCCTGATCCTCTGCAGGGCGTCGGTCGCGCGCTTGCTTTGCGCGTTCAGCATCTGCAGCTCCTCGATCAGAGTGCGCCGAATTTCTTCGCGCACCACCCCGTCGAGGTCCTGCGTATGAGCACGCAACATATCGAGCTGCTGCTGCGCTGATATTTGATGCGCCTGCGCGCTTTCCATCAGCAGGCCCAACTTCATGGTCGCGTCATCCATCGACGGCGGTCGATCACTCATACTCAGGTCCGTCCCGGCCCGCAGCCGCCCCGACGCTTAACCGACTCTGTTGCCAGGCCTGCGTGGCCTCGAGACGGACCCGCTGCCATTGCGGATCAGACGCGTATTTCAGATATCCGGCGAAGTCGGGAAGTTGTTCGACTTGTGATGGCAGCACCGCCGGCTCCACTTTGAGATGCTCGCTGTGCGTAACCGAACCAAATAGCTCCGTCGTCCGGCGGCTCTTGGAAACCGTGGTGTGTTTCACTTCGCGGTCGCCGATCAACTGTGAAGCGAACCGGGCGGTGCCGCCGCCTTCGCTGGCCGAGCAGCGCAGAATGAGCGTGTTCCCGCAGTTTTCTACAATGGTGTGAGCGTCACCTTGGCCATAGGTGCTGGAGACCTGCGCAATCGATTGAAATCCTAGCACGCATCGACCGCCGAATTTTCGCAGGCGTGCCAACGCGTCCTTCAACCCATCTATCTGGCCAAGGGCGTCCAATTCATCAATCACGAACCACAGGCGGTCGGCCGAGACATCGCTTTGGTCGCTGCGCCGCTCATCCTGGTCCATGGCCTGGAAAATCGCCAAGCGCATCCAAGCCGATATGGTCGATCGCAGCGCGGCGATTTGTCCGGCCTTGTACGGTATGAATAACACTCCCGGACTCTTTCTGGATACCCATTCGCGAATCGAGAATTCCGGGGCGGTCTGTTTGCCCACATACTGAAGTGCGCCAACGGCCGAGCTGGTAACGGACCGGATCGAATCGAACATGCGGCTGTTGTCCTCGTCCAAAAACGGTTGTGCGGGAGTTCCGCGTACGAGTACTCGCAGTTCGTCCGGGTCCGCCACCACCAACAGCCGGTAGAGTTCATTCACGTCCTTGATCCCCGCCTCATGTGCCTGCTGAGTGACGGCCGAGAAGAACGTGCGTGCATAGCCGCGCCAGCTGCGGTCCTGGCCCTCGTGATCGGGAATGAGAGATCGGGCGAGTTGTTCCACGTCGTAGGCGTTCTCGATCTCTGAAAATAGATCCCATTTCAAGGAGCGCGCGTCGAATGGATTGAGCACCACATCGCCGCGATCTGGCCGGTAGAAGCGTCGCAAATAGCCGGCGTCCGGATCTGCGATCACCGCACGGTCGCCTCTCGCCAGGGCGTTGCCGAGAATTTCCTGAATCGCAGTGCTCTTGCCCGTGCCGGTGGTGCCGATCAGCTTGAAATGCTTGGCCTCGTCTTGC
>JAYTXS010000444.1:0-7115 GCA_043742845.1 Gammaproteobacteria bacterium | reverse complement strand
CTGATCGCGCCCAAGGGCCCGGGAGATCTGGTACGGCGTCAATATCAACAAGGACGCGGCGTGCCCTGCCTGATTGCGGTGGCGCAGAATCCCTCCAAGCATGCCAAGGCCATTGCGCTGTCCTATGCGGACGGCATCGGCGGCACCCGCGGCGGCGTCCTGGAAACTACGTTTGCAGAGGAGACGGAAACGGATCTATTCGGGGAACAGGCCGTGCTTTGCGGTGGCGCCACGGAACTGGTGGTGAAGGGCTATGAGACTTTGGTCGAGGCGGGCTACCAGCCCGCGGTTGCCTACTACGAATGTCTACACGAGCTGAAGCTCATCGTTGATCTGCTGCACGAAGGCGGGATCACGAAAATGCATCGCTTCATCAGTGAGACCGCCAAGTACGGCGATCTGACCCGCGGTCCGCGCATCGTCAACAAGGCGACCAAGAAGGAAATGCGCAAGATCCTCACCGAAATTCAGGAAGGCAAATTTGCACGCCAATGGATCGCGGAGAACAAGGGCGGGCGGCGCAAGTATTCGAAGCTCCTGAAAGCCGATCTGACGCACTCCATTGAGAAAGTCGGCGCGCAGTTGCGGGCTCGCATGCCTTGGTTGGAATCCGGGAACGCCTGAGTCTTGTACACCCTGTTCGACAAGGTATGGTCGGCACATGAAGTAGTCGCAGAAACGGCGGACACTCCGGCGGTTCTGTACATCGATTTGCACCTTATTCATGAGGTGACCTCGCCGCAGGCTTTCAGCACGCTGAAGCGCCTGGGGCTGCCGGTGCGGCGCCCGGACCGCACCTTGGCCACCATGGATCATTCCATACCCACCAGCAGCGACCAGGTGTTCGGACGCGTGCCGATCAAGGTGGATGCGGCAGCCAGACAGGTGCGGCAGCTAGAACAGAATGCCGCCGAGTTCGGCGTCGAACTGTTCGGCATGCGCGATGCGCGTCGCGGCATCGTGCATGTCATCAGCCCGGAATTGGGCGCCACACAGCCGGGCATGACCATCGTCTGCGGCGACAGTCACACCAGCACTCATGGCGCCTTCGGCGCCCTCGCCTTCGGCATCGGCACCACCGAGGTGGGTCACGTTTTTGCGACTCAGACATTGTTGCAGCGCAAGCCGAAAACCTTTGCCGTCAACGTCGAAGGAAGACTGCGTCCCGGCGTCACCGCCAAGGATTTGATCCTCGCAGTCATCGGCAAGATCGGTGTATCCGGAGGCACCGGCTACGTGTTCGAATATCGCGGCTCGACCATCCGCGCTCTGTCCATGGATGAGCGCATGACGGTGTGCAACATGTCCATCGAAGCCGGTGCACGCGCCGGCATGATCGCCCCCGATGACACCACGTTCGCTTACCTCAAGGACAAGCCGCGTGCACCTCAGGGCAAACAGTGGGACACGGCGGTGGCCCGGTGGCGAACCTTCGCCACCGATACCGGCGCGGTTTTCGATGCGTCCGTGGATATCGACGCATCGATCCTGGAACCGATGATCACTTACGGTACCAATCCCGGCATGGTGCTGCCCATCGGCGCCACCATTCCCAACAACACGGGCGACGCCGTTTTCGACAAGGCGTTGCACTACATGGGGTTTCACGGCGGCGATGCCATGCTCGGCAAACCGGTGGACGTGGTGTTCATCGGCAGCTGCACCAACGGCCGGCTCGATGACCTTAAGGCAGCCGCGCACATTCTCAAAGGCCGCAAGGTAGCCGCCGGGGTGCGTCTGCTCATCGTGCCGGGCTCGCAAGAGATCAAGCGCCAGGCGGAAGCCGCCGGCTATGCCGACATTTTCAAGGCGGCGGGCGCCGATTGGCGCGAATCCGGCTGCTCCATGTGCTTGGGGATGAACGGCGACACCGTAGAGTCAGGCCAGTATTCAATCAGCACCAGCAATCGCAATTTCGAAGGGCGGCAAGGCGTAGGCGCACGCACTTTGTTGGTCAGCCCGTTCACCGCGGCCGCGAGCGCCGTGCACGGCCGGATCACCGATCCGCGGGGCATGTTGTGATGCAACCGGTACTGCGCATCCATTCCAAAACGGTGGTGATCCCGTCCAGCAATATCGACACAGATCAGATCATCCCGGCGAGATTTTTGACGACGACCACCAAGGAAGGCTTGGGACGCCAACTGTTTGCCGATTGGCGCTATCACGCGGATGGATCACCGAATCCCCACTTCGTGTTGAACGGCGCGCAGGCCGACGGCGCCGAAATCCTGGTCGCCGGCCGCAATTTCGGCTGCGGCTCGTCGCGCGAACATGCGCCCTGGGCGCTGCTCGATTTCGGATTTCGCGCCGTAATCAGCACTGAGATCGCCGATATCTTCAGCGGCAATTCCCTGAAGAACGGGCTGCTGCCCATTGTCGTGGACGAGCCCACTTCACGCTGGCTGCTGGACCACCCCGGAGCGGAAATCGATATCGACCTTGAGACCTGCCGGCTGACTCTGCCCACCGGATCGACGTTCGCCTTCCCCTTGGACGCTTTTGCGCGCCATTGCCTGTTGAATGGCATCGATGAACTCGGCTACCTGCAGAGCCGACTGGCCGACATCGAGCGCTACGAGGCGGCACGCACGTGGTAATGGCGCTGCGAGGAGGCTGCCAGTGAATGCGCTCATCGCCGTGCTGGCCGGTGACGGCATCGGCGGCGAGGTCACCGCCGAGGCAGTGCGCGTGCTCGAGCGGGTCGCGGTGCGATTCGGCCACACGTTTGAATTCCAACCGGCGCTGCTGGGCGGCGCCGCCATCGATGCCACCGGAGAGCCGCTGCCGCCGGCGACGCTGGCACTGGCACGGCGCGCGGACGCGATCTTGCTGGGCGCCGTGGGCGGCCCGAAGTGGTCGGCCGACGCGAGAGTTCGCCCGGAACAGGGGCTGCTGCAACTTCGTAAGTCCCTGGGCTTGTTCGCCAATCTGCGCCCGGTGGTGCCCCATCCCGCGGTGCTCGATGCCTCGCCCATCAAGGCAGAGTTGCTGCATGGCGTGGACATCATGGTGGTGCGCGAACTGACCGGCGGGATTTATTTTGGTGATAAGACGCGCACGGCGACCGAAGCCGTCGATGTATGCCGCTACACCGTGGAAGAAATCGAACGCGTCGTGCGCCTCGCGGCACGTCTGGCGCTCGGCCGCCGCCGCAAGTTGTGTTCGATAGACAAGGCGAATGTGCTCGAGACCTCGCGCCTGTGGCGTTCGGTGGTTGAACGCATACTGCCCGCTGAATTCCCCGATGTGCAGGTCGAACACATGCTGGTGGATGCCGCCGCCATGCACCTCATTAAACGGCCGCGCGACTTCGACGTCATCGTGACCGAAAATATGTTCGGCGACATCCTCACCGACGAGGCCTCGATGTTGGCAGGCTCCTTGGGACTGCTGCCCTCTGCGTCGCTGGGCGCCGGCGAACGCGGCGGCCTGTTCGAACCCATCCATGGATCTGCTCCCGACATTGCCGGGCGCGGCATCGCCAATCCCTACGCCGCGATATTGAGCGCAGCGATGCTGCTGCGTTATTCGCTGCGACTGCAGAACGAGGCGAGTGCGGTCGAAGCGGCCGTCTCGCGCGCCATCGACTCCGGCGCGCTGCCGGCGGACATCGTTGCCGCGGACGCGCGTGGCGGCGTGCCGGCGCGCACTGCGGTTACTACGCGTGCCGCCGCAGATGCGGTGCTGGCAGGGCTTTAGCGGCCCGTTGAAGGCCGGCATCAAGATCGGCCAGCAAATCCGCCGCGTCTTCGATTCCCACGGAGACACGTAGCAATCCGGCGCCGATGCCGGCGCGCAAGCGCGCCGCTTCCTCCATGCCTGCATGAGTCATGGTGGCCGGATGGGAGATCAGGCTCTCGACCCCGCCCAGCGACTCCGCGAGAGTGAAACACTCGAGTCCCGTGAGGAATGCCTCGACCGCCGCCTCGCCGCCCTGCAGTTCGAAGCTCAACATCGCGCCGAAGCATTGCTGCTGGCGACGCGCAATCTCATGGCCGGGATGATCCGGCAGGCCGGGGTAGTAAATGCGCGCAACTCCGGGGTGCTTGCTGAGGAAATCCACGATCACGGCGGTGTTCTCGGCATGCACGCGCATGCGAGCGTGCAACGTGCGAACGCCGCGCAGGGTCATGAAACTGTCGAACGGCGCTCCGGTAACGCCGATGGCGTTGGCCCACCAGGCTAGATTGTCGTGCAGTTCCTTACTCGCCGAGACAACTGCGCCGCCGACCACATCGCTATGCCCATTCAAGTACTTGGTGGTGGAATGCATGACCATGTCCGCACCCAGCGCCAGCGGTTGCTGCCAGATCGGGGATAGAAACGTATTATCGACCACCACCAACGCATTGGCCGCATGCGCCGCCTCAGCTATCGCCTGGATATCGACCACGCGCAGCAGCGGATTGCTGGGCGTCTCGATCCACACCAGCCCCGCACCTGCCTGCAGCGCCTTGCGCAATGCCGCCGCGTCGCCTTGATCGACGAAATCGACCGCCAGTTTCCCTTGCGAGTGCAAGGCGGCCAGCAGCCGATACGTGCCGCCATAGCAGTCATGGGGCGCGATGACCCGCGCGCCGACCGGCAGCCTCGCGAGAATCACAGTGATGGCGGACAGGCCTGTGCACGTCACCACCGCACCGGCGCCGCCCTCGAGATCCGCCAGCGCGCTGCCCAACTGATCGCGGGTCGGATTGCCGGAACGCGTGTAGTCGTACTTGCGCGCCTTGCGGTATTTCTCGAAAGCGAAATTCGTCGATAGATAAATGGGCGGCACCACGGCGCCATGCTGGACGTCCGAATCGAGCCCAGCACGCACGGACCTCGTGGCGATGCTTTTCTTGCTTGGCGCTTTGCTCATGTCGTCTTCTCCGCGAGGGCTAGTTTGATGATGGGGGTCAGGGCCGCGCCCTCCTTGAGGAAAGCGTCGTGCCCAAATAGGGAATTGATTTCGATAAGCTGGCGCGGCCCATTGAGCCGCGCGCAAAGGGCCTGCATATCGGCGAACGGCACCAACTGGTCCTCGCGCACTGCAATCAGCGTCGCCGGAGTGTGCACTCGGGCAGCGTCCATTTGATGCAGATCTATGGATTCGCTGAGCGCCAAAAACGACTCGGCGCGATACTTTCGCACGTAGGCGTCGCCGCGCGCGAACAGATAATCCTCGACTGGAAATACGAATCGATCGTCGTTGCGGGTGGGCGCGGCGCCGAAGCGCAGCTGAAATTCCACGGCGCTGCGGTAGGTCGCCATAGCGAGCGCGCGTGCCAGCTTGAGTCCGGCCGGACCGTCGCCGCGTGCGATCGCCTCGCGCACGATCTGGCGCTGCACGCTGCGCCAGGCGGTCGACAGCACCTGCGTTTTATCGGCGGCGCTCAACACCACGATGTGCTTCACGAATTCGGGATAGCGTTCCGCGAAGCACAGCGCCACCATGCCCCCGTACGAAGCGCCGACAATGGCATGCAGCGACTGCAACCCCATATGCCGTACGACGGCGTAGAGCGCATCGGCTTGATCGTAGGAACTCAACGGTGGAAATTTTCCGCCGCTTTGCGGCGTGGAGCTCGCGCCATAACCGCCGAGATAGTCCAGTCCCAGAATCCGGTAGCTGTGCGTGTCGACGCCAAGGCCGGGCCCGACCACTTCCGGCCACCACCCCTCGCCTCCCGTGACCGCGCGATGCGCCGACATGCCGCCCAACACAGCAACCACGGGAGCTTGTTGCGGGCCTTCGAGGCGAAAACCCACTTTAGCGTCCGGCAAGAGATCGCCGTGGTGCAAGGCAAAGGGCTGCGCCAGAGCCAAAGTCCGGTCGGTGAGAATGGAAGATTTTTCGGCCACGGTCCGCTTGAGCTCCTATAGAGGTTACATAACCCCTGCAGCGCCGGCGTCGATAGCCATTGCAATGCGAATCTCAACGCGATTCGCCGCCCATCTACCGGAGCCGAGCATCTCGACTCCGCAGGAGTTGGCACCGTTCCAACAAACTCCTACAGGAATTTGCGGTGGTTGCCCCGGCTTCTAAGGGCCTTTCCCTCAGCCGGTCTAGATAAGCCGCCCGAATTTTAGGCACTGCTCAAGTTTGCGTCAAGGAAAATTGCGCCCCGCTGTTGCACCTGCCTCGCCAATGCATTAATGTACTAGTGCATTAATGCATTAACACACGGAAATGCCTGCCCATGAAGACCAACCGTCCCGTCACCCTGCGGCAGGAGCAACAGCACGAACGCGCGCTGTGCACGGCAATATTGGCGCTGCGCAGCGTCGAGGAGTGCCGCAGCTTCTTCCGTGATTTGTGCACGCCGGCCGAGGTACAGGCCATGGCGGACCGTTGGGCGGTGGTCGAACTGCTGGAGCGCGACCTGCCGTATCGTGAAATCCACCGGCAAACCGGCGTAAGCATCACTACCATCGGCAGGGTCGCCCGCTATCTGACTTGCGGCAACGGCGGCTATCGTGCCGTCACGGAGAGGCTGAAGCTCAATGCCTAACAGCTGTTTTTCATCCGATCCGATGCGGCTGCGGATCGCAGTTCAAAAAAGTGGCCGTCTCACCGAAAGCTCTCTGGATCTTCTGTCGCGCTGCGGCCTGAAGTACAGCCGCGGCAAGGATCAGCTGATGTGCTACGGGGAGAACATGCCGCTCGATGTGCTGTTCGTGCGCGACGACGACATCCCGGACCTGGTGCAGGAGGATGTGTGCGACCTAGGACTGGTGGGCCTGAACGTCGTTGAGGAGAAGCGCCTGGCATTCGCGGCGCGCGCCGTAGCGCCGCTGTTCGAAACCGTGCAGCTGCTGGATTTCGGGCGTTGCAAGCTATGCATCGCGGTACCGGACGGTTTCGATTATCGCGGCGCACAATCGCTGCAGGGAAAGCGCATTGCCACGACTTATCCACACATTCTGGGTCGGTTCCTAGCCGACCACCGCATCAACGCCGAAGTGGTGGTGCTCAGCGGCTCAGTGGAAATCGCGCCGCGACTGGGCCGTGCGGATTTGATTTGCGATCTGGTGTCAACCGGATCCACGCTGGCGGCCAATCACCTGCGCCAGGCCGAGACCGTGCTCGACAGCCAAGCCCTGCTGATCCGCACGCCGGTGCCGATCGC
>JAYTXS010000443.1:0-1916 GCA_043742845.1 Gammaproteobacteria bacterium | reverse complement strand
GATCGACCGGGATCGCGGTGCAGTGGCTTGCGCCCTTGGGCTTGTTCCGATTCTCGTACGGAATCCCTTTGAATCCGTATCCCGGCGACACGGTAAGATTCAACGACGAAACGGAACGTTTTCAATTTTCCATCGGTCAGGCGTTTTGACCGCAAACAATTTGAGGTCCTAAAGATCAACATGTCGACTCTCAAACGCAGCGTTGCGCTGTTGAGCCTGTGCTTCGGCGCAGCTCTGCTGTCCGGCCAGGCAAGCGCCGAAATCAAGATGGGCGTGGTCAATTTCCAGAAGCTTTTGGAAGAGGCTCCGCAAACCAAGACGGCGATGCAAGCGCTCGAGAACGAATTCGCGCCGCGGCGCCGCGAATTGCTCACCATGCAAAATGACCTGAAGGCGCGCGACGAGAAATTGCAAAAGGAAGGCGCAGTGATGTCCGAAGCGGACCGCGCCAAGGCGGAGAAATCTTTGCGCGACCAGCAGCGGGAGTTCTCGCGCAAGGCCGGCGAATTCCAAGACGATGCTTCGACGCGGCGCAACGAGGAAATCGGCAAGGTGCAACGCTACCTGGTCACGGAGATTCAAGCCTATGGAAGCGCCCAGGGCTATGACCTGGTGTTGGGCGATGGCGTGTTCTTTGCCAAGGGACCGCTCGACGTCACGGCCAACGTGCTGGCCGTACTTGCCACCAAACCCACCACGCTGCCCGCGACGCCGCCGGGGCCCAAGGCGCCTGCGACCTTGACTGCGCCGCCCAAAACTCCCGGCAAGTAAGGGCTCCTAGCCGGCCACCGCACGTAGGGGTGCGCAGGTGCAGGGAGACTTTAGCCTAGGGGAGTTGGCGGTACGCTTCGGCCTCGGTCTGCAGGGCGAGCCGAACTTGCGGGTTTCGCGCGTCGCGACGCTGTCGAACGCGCAGTCCGGTTCGATCAGCTTTCTGGCTAACCCGCGCTACCGCAAGCAGATGGAGTCGACGCGCGCCACCGCCGTCGTGCTGGGACCCGAGCATGCGGCGACGTGTGCGGTTGCCGCGCTGATCGACCCCAACCCCTACCTCGCGTATGCCCGCGTCGCAGAACTGCTGCACCCGGCGCCGATGACTGCCGCGGGAATTCACCCGAGCGCAGTCGTGGCGCAAAGCGCGCATGTCGCAGCCTCGGCCAGTGTGGCGGCATTTGCGCTGATCGAGGAGGGCGCGCACATCGGCGAGCGGGCGCTGGTAGGTCCGGGGTGCATCGTGCAGCGAGGCGCGCAGGTGGGTGCCGACACGCACCTCATTGCACGCGTAAACTTGTATCCTGGCGTGCAAATCGGGCAGCGTTGTATCTTGCACGCCGGCGCGGTGGTCGGCGCCGATGGCTTCGGTTTCGCGGCCGACGCCGGGACTTGGTTCAAGGTGGCGCAGGTGGGCAGCGTGCGGATCGGTGACGATGTGGAAATCGGTGCGAACACCACCATCGATCGCGGCGCCATCGATGACACGGTGCTGGAGAATGGCGTGAAACTGGACAATCAGATACAAGTCGGCCACAACGTGACCATCGGCGCGCATACCGCCGTCGCGGGCTGCGTCGGGATTTCCGGCAGCACGACCATCGGTCAGCGGTGCATGATCGGCGGCGGGGTCGGTATTGCCGGTCATTTGATCATCGCGGATGACGTGGTGGTGACGGGATGTAGTCTGGTGAGCGCCTCGATCAAGCATGCGGGCAGCTACTCGAGCGGGATGCCGGCGGTGGAGACACGATTGTGGCGGCGTATGGTGGCGCATCTGCGGCGATTTGACGTAAAGGAGCGATGATGACCGAAACCGGGAAGATGGATATCCAAGCGATCATGCGGCAATTGCCGCATCGGTATCCTTTCTTGCTGGTGGATCGTGTTCTGGAGTGCCTGCCCGGAGAGCGCATCCATGCCCT
>JAYTXS010000442.1:0-5513 GCA_043742845.1 Gammaproteobacteria bacterium | reverse complement strand
TGGCCGGCGCCCGATCGGCCGCTGTACGCCGCGTATGCCCCCGGCACCCACACGGTGCGCAAGGTCCGCTTGTTCGTCGACTTCATTGCCGACTGGTTTAGAGAGCATCCGATGCTGCCGTCGCGGCGCGCGGACTGACTTAAAGCGCGCTGCAAACTGCGCGCCGCGCGCTGCCAAGCGGACCGCTCAGCGCAGTTTGTGCGCCACGCGCTTGGTCACCATGTAGCCATCGAGACCTTCGATGCCACCCTCGCGGCCGTAGCCGCTCTCCTTCCAGCCGCCGGACGGCGCTTCGTGAATGGAGCCGCCGACGTGATTGATGGAGAGGATGCCCGCCTCGAGGCGATGGATGATCTCTTCGGCAATCGCTGCCGATTGTGTGAAGGCGTACGCGGCCAGGCCATAGGGCAGAGAATTAGCGAGGTTGATCGCCTCGTCGAGATGTTGAAAACGCACCACCGGTGCGACCGGACCGAAGGGTTCGATGTGCATGATGCGGGCTGCCTCCGGCACGTCCCCGAGTACGGTGGGTTCGAAGAAATTGCCGCGCGTGCCGATGCGATGGCCGCCGAATACCAGTCTCGACCCGCGTGACACTGCGTCATCAACCAGGCCCTGGACCGCGTCGAGCCGACGCGCATTGGCGAGCGGACCCATCTTGGTCTTGGCATCCAGGCCATCGCCCACCACAGTTGATTTGGCGACGTCGGCGAATGCTTGCACGAAGCGGTCGTAGATCGACTCATGCACGATGAACCGGCTTGCCGACGTGCACACCTGGCCGGCGTTGATGAACTTGCCCGCGGCGCAACTGCGCGCCGCCGCGACCGGATCGGCGTCCGCGCAAACGATGACAGGGGCGTGGCCGCCCAATTCCATGATATGCGGCTTCATGTGCGAGCCGGCCAGCGAAGCCAATTGCTTGCCGACGGGGATGGACCCCGTAAAAGCGACGAAGCGAATGATCGGCGAAGCGATGAGGTGGCTCGAGACGGCCGCAGGCGCGCCGAATACCAGATTCAAGACACCCGCCGGAACACCGGCCTCTTCGTAGCAGCGCACCAGCGCGCATGCGGTACCCGGCACCTCTTCGGAGGCCTTGATGATGATTGAGCAGCCAGCGGCGAGCGCCGCGGCGATCTTTCGGTTCGGTGAACCCACCGGAAAATTCCACGGCGTGAACGCCGCCACCGGGCCCACGGGTTGGCGCAGAACGGAGAGCTGCATCGAGCGGTCCATCGGAATGATGCGCCCATACGCGCGTCGGCCTTCCTCGGCATCCCACTCGATCGCCGCCGCGACGCGGGTGGCTTCGCCGAGGGCCTCGCCGCGAGGTTTGCCCTGTTCGAGCGTCATGATTTGCGCAATGTCGGGCGCGCGCTGGCGCAACAGCGCTGCCGCCCTGCGCAGGCTGCTCGTACGGGTCTCGACGGGGGTGTCGCGCCACAGGGCGAAGCCTTTTTGCGCGGCCTGTAGCGCACGATCGAGATCCGCGACTGTGGCGTGCGGGACGGTACCGAGTGTTTCATCGGTGGCGGGATTGAGGATGGTTTCGGCGGCGCCCGAGCTACCGTCCGTCCATGTCCCGTCGATATACATCTTCACCGGCGGATAGGGTGCAGCCATGGCGTCTCAATTCCTGTTACGTGTTAGCTCCGGGATCGTACTCGTCGGCATCGACGGCAGCATCAGTCATTCGTGCGGGCGTCATCTTGACATTAGGTTGCAGAATGCGGAACGGTCGACAGGCTCCTGGACAGGTATCCTTTGAAGCATGGGCCGCATACCGTCGACCGCCGTTCCTTAAGCGCGCCCACTCGTTGCCGCAGCCGCCCGAAATGGCCACCGCATGCGCCGCATAGGCGCGGGTATTTTTTAATCGAACGAAATACGAGGAATTTTCAATGCCAGAGCCCAAGAAATGGATGAACCACGTTGTTTTCAACGTCAATGACCTGGACGCCGCAGTGAAATTTTATACCGAGGTCGTGGGCATGAAGCTCGTCATGCGCTTCGATGATCGCAAAATGGCGTTCATGTCTTTCGGCGAGCGCCATCATGATATTGGGTTGTTCCAGGTGGGCGGCACCGCGGAGCACGATCGCCAGTGGCATGGGTTCAACCATCTGGCTATGCAGTACGAGGGCGGTCCCGAGGTGCTCGACACGTTGCAGGAGCGATTGGTCGAAAAGGGTGCCAAGATGGACAATCTCGAGGGCCACGCGGGCGGCCGGCACAAGAGCGTCTACTTCTTCGATCCGGATGGCAATCGCCTGGAGTTTTACTGGGAGAATCCGGACTGGAAGCGCGAATCTGCCGACCAGGTGCGCGACGCCAACAAGAAGCAGCCTTGAATGCGGTTGCCGCGAATCGCGGAAGTTCCCCAACGCCAGGCGGTTATTGGCGCTGAAATCGAAATCCAAACGTGCCGAAATCGGGACCAACGGCCGCGATTGATTCATTTATAGTTTGCAGTACAAAGTTGCGCAGATGGAGAATTGATGTGAGTGAACCAGAGTCGATGCGGCCTGCGTCTCAATACGGAGCCGTGGCCAAGATAACGCACTGGGGTATGTTCGCGCTGGTCGCGGCGCAGTTCGTCGTCGCATGGGAGATGCCCGAGATCGAATGGGGTACGAAGCCGGAATTCTGGATCAACCTGCATTTGTCGTTGGGCGCGTTGCTGGTCCTGCTGATCGTCTTCCGGATTGTCTGGCGTCTGACGCACAGAACTCCGCCACCCGTGGTCGGTACGCCGGTCTGGCAGCGCTGGAGTGCCGGACTGACGCACGCGTCCTTGTACGCGCTGTTAATTGTGATGCCGCTCACCGGCTGGGCGGCCTCGTCCGTGCGCGGTTGGCCGGTCACGCTGTTCGGCCTTTTTAAGTTACCTGCGCTATTGCCTCAGGGGACCAAGCTTGGCTTCAAAGCCGGGGACTTCCACGCAGACATCTTAGGTTGGGTACTGCTCGGCGTCATCGGGCTGCATGTCCTCGCGGCGCTCTACCACCAGTTCGTGAAGCGCGACGGCGTGCTGCAACGGATGCTGCCCGGTCGCTCGTAGGGAAAGCTTCTGACCACGGCACAACAATACTCATCGTTACGCAACTCGTATCTAACAATGGAGCCTCGACATCATGCCTTCCAATAAATTCGTTCTTGGTGCAAAACTGCTGGTCCTGGGAGCGGTTCTCGCGGTAGCTGGAGGCCCGGCGTTCGCCGCCGATCCCGCGCCGTCTGCTATCAATGTCGCGCCAGCGACCGCGGCGACCTGGAAGTCGATCGATGGCAACCTGCAGACGCTCGATACGCTAATTCATGCAGGCAAAATTGGCGACCTCGGCGAAGCGGCCTATGGCATCGCGAATGCGGTGGAGACGCTGCCGAAGAATTCCGCCGCACTGCCGGCGGAACAGCTCGCGCAGGTCGTCGCCAGCGTCAAAACAGTGGGGAAACTCGCGACCAACGTCGACAAGGCCGGCGATAAAAATGATAAAGCTGGTGTCGAGGCTGGACTCAAGGCGTTGAAAGAGAGTCTCGCCCCGTTGCGGGCGCTCTATTTCAAACCTGCGGCCAAATAAGGACCGCGTCCGCGACGGGGACTCGCGCGGAATTGCGGTTTGAACGGTCGGTAAATTGGCAGACGCTAGGACGTCTGCTCTGTCACGTTTTTAGGGGAGTGATGGTATGGAGGCCAAACTAGCGGCATATGGTGCACTGATACTCAGGGTGATGCTGGGTTCCTTGCTGATCATTCATTTCTTGAACAAGCTGCTCATCTTCACGCCGGGGGGAACCGCTCACATGTTCCAAGGGCTGGGTCTGCCGGGGAATCTGGCATACGTCATCATGTCCCTGGAATTCGCGACCGGCACCGCGCTGATACTCGGAATATGGCCCAGAGTCGCTGCGCTTGTCGCACTTCCGATCTTGATCGGCGCAATCGTATTTTTTCATGCGAAGAATGGCTTTGCTTACAATGCCCCGAAAGGCGGCGGCTGGGAGTACCCTGCGGTGTGGGCCATCGTGTTGCTCGTCCAGGCAATGATCGGTGATGGCGCTTATGCGCTGATCCCGACGCCGTCTCCACGACGCTCGCAATAGGACCCGCGACGGCTGCGCCAGGCGCTGCAGCCCGTACCAGCTAACTCGCCGTTGATTTCGCTCGTGCGTCCGCAGCGCTGCTGCGGCGCATGGCGGCCGCCGACAACACTGCGCACAGCAGGCCGCTGACCGCGCAGACCGCCGGTAGGGTCGCAAATTGCGTGAGTGCGCCTATCAAAGCGCCGCCGACCGACGGGCCGGCCACATTGACCATCCCCCATAATCCAACCATCCGGCCGCGATAGGCATCATCGAGATTCGACTGTAGTACCGCCTGCAGGCCGACGCTGCAGAGCGTGACGAGGCCCCCGAGCAGAACGACGATCGCCACGGCCGCCCAGTAATTCTGCAGTAGCGCAAACACCGTGAGCGCCAGTCCGCATCCCATGGCACTCCACCAGGTCAAGGTGCGCAGATGATCTGGATTGTGGGTTCTCGACAGCAAGAGACCTGCGGCCAGGGCACCCGCACCGCTCGCCGTAGTGAGGGTAGCGAGCCCGCTGCTGCCGTGCCGAAAAATACCATCGGCGAATGCCGGCAGCATCTCGAGGCCGCCGCGCGCCAGCATGGAGGTAATGGCCGACAGCAGCAACACCTCGCGAATGTCGCGCCGATTGATGCTGTATCTGATTCCAGCGGCCAGTTGGCCGAAGAAATCAATCGCTCCCGCGTGCGGCGCAATCGGCCGCAGGTCAAGCATCATCAGCGATACCAACACGGCGACGTAGGTGACGGCGTTGATGGCGAATGCCGCCTTTACGCCGAGCGCCGCGATGGCCACGCCGCCAAGCGCCGGGCCTGCCAGACGCGTGGTATTGAAGATCATCGAATTCACGCTGATCGCCTGCGTCAGCATGGGCCGCGGCACGATGTCCGAGACCAGGGCCAGCCGCACGGGCTGGTAGGCGCTGTTGGCGACACCGAGCAGGCAGCAAAGGGCGAATAGGGGCCAGATCGACAGTGCATCGAATGCCGCGGTCGCATAGAGCCCGAAGGCCAGCACCATCAATGCGAAGTTGACGGTGAGCGCATAGCGCCTACGGTCCGAATGATCGAGCAGCACGCCGAATAGAGGCCCGGCAACGATCAGGGGTACGTACTGGGCGAGCGAGATGATCCCCACCCACAACGCCGAATGCGATAGATCCCACGACAACCATCCGATTGCCAGGCGCTGCATCCACATGCCCAGCCAGGAAATGGTATTGCCCACAGCATAAATAGAAAAATTGCGCTGACGGAGTACGTTCAGTATGGCGGCTTGTGTCATCTGCGGCACAGCCTATCCGTCTCGCACGTCGCTGGATCACGCGTTGCTCCGGCGACGATCTTCACATTAGGTTGCAGATTGCGGAACGGTGGATGAAACCTCAGAAGAGCGCTGCGAGGGTGGCCATCGGCAGGAATTG
>JAYTXS010000441.1:0-2475 GCA_043742845.1 Gammaproteobacteria bacterium | reverse complement strand
GTTACACGATGGCACAAAAAGACATTCAATCCGTGCTGCAGGAGGACCGGGTTTTCCCGCCGTCCGCGCGGTTTCGAAAGGCGGCCGCGCTCAAGGCCGCTGAACTGGACGCGATGTACGCCAGGGCTGCCGAGGATTACATCGGCTTTTGGGCAGATCTGGCACGTTTGGAAATCGACTGGCAGCGGCCTTTCACGGTGGCGTTGGACGACGCGGAGGCGCCCACCTACCGTTGGTTTGCCGACGGCCAATTGAATGTATCGCACAATTGTTTGGATGTGCATCTGCGCGACCGTGGCGAGAAGATCGCAATTCTGTTCGAGGGCGAGCCGGGCGATGTCCGCAAGCTGAGCTATGCCGAACTGCATGCCGAGGTGTGCCGGTTTGCCAATGCGCTGAAGGATTTGCAAATAGGCCGCGGCGACCGCGTCATTATTTATATGCCGCTGATCCCGGAAGCCGTGATCGCCATGCAGGCATGCGCGCGCATCGGCGCCGTGCACTCGGTGGTTTTCGGCGGGTTTTCCGCCAACGCAGTGAAGGACCGCATTGAAGACGCGGGCGCCAAGCTGGTCATCACCGCCGATGGCGGCTGGCGCGGCGGGCACACCGTTGAACTCAAGAGCGCCGTCGATAAAGCGCTCTCCGAGGGCTGTGACTCGGTGCGAAACGTCGTGGTCTACCGCCGCACCGGCGGCGGCTGCGACATGCGCGCCGGCCGCGATCTATGGTGGCACGACGCGGTGTCCGAACGCAGCGCGACTTGCGAGCCCGAATGGGTGGATGCCGAGCATCCGCTGTTTTTGCTGTACACGTCCGGTTCGACCGGCAGGCCCAAGGGTATCCAGCACTCCAGCGGCGGATATCTGCTCAACGCCAAGATGACGACGCGTTGGGTGTTCGACCTCAAGGACGAGGATGTGTTCTGGTGCACGGCCGACGTCGGTTGGGTTACCGGTCATACCTATGTAGCCTATGGGCCGTTGGCCGCGGGCGCCACGGTACTCATGTACGAGGGCGCGCCGACCTTCCCCGACGGCGGGCGCTTCTGGAAAATCTGCGAAGCACACGGCGTCAATATTCTTTACACGGCACCCACCGCCATTCGCGCGCTCATGAAATTGGGCGATGCCGTTCCGGCGAAGTACGACTTGAGCAAGCTGCGGCTGTTGGGCAGCGTCGGGGAACCCATCAATCCGGAAGCGTGGATGTGGTATCACAAGGTGATCGGAGGCGGTCGCTGCCCCATCGTTGATACTTGGTGGCAGACGGAGACCGGCGCGACCATGATGACGCCTATTCCGAGCGTGACGCCGGCCAAACCCGGTTCCTGCGCCCGGCCGCTGCCGGGAATTTTTGCCGACATCGTCGATGACGAGGGTCGGCCGGTAAAGACCCCCAACGCCGGCGGCTATCTCGTGATCAAGCGGCCCTGGCCCTCGATGCTGCGTACGATTTGGGGCGACAACGAACGCTACGTCAGTACCTATTGGGAGAAATTCAAGAACCGCTACTACGTGGCCGGCGACTCGGCGCGCCGCGACAAGGACGGTTATTACTGGATCATGGGGCGCATCGACGATGTGTTGAACGTCGCCGGCCACCGCCTTGGCACCATGGAAATAGAGTCCGCTCTGGTGGCGCATCCGAAGGTCGCGGAATCCGCCGTGGTCAGCAAGCCCCATGAAATCAAAGGGGAGTCTGTCTTCGCCTATGTGGTGCTCAATGTGCAGCGCCCGGCGGGCGCCGCCGAGACATCGCTGCTCGAGGAACTGCGCGCCTGGGTGGGCGAGCAACTCAGCCCCATCGCCAAGCCCGACGAAATCCGCCTCACGGACAATCTGCCCAAGACCCGGTCGGGGAAAATCATGCGCCGCCTGCTGCGTTCGATTGCGCGCGGCGAGGAAATCACCCAGGACATGTCGACCCTGGAGAACCCAGGAATCCTCGAGCAGCTGCGTGGGGCGCCGGCGCGGCGCGCGGTGCAACCTCAGCGCAAGGCGCCGAAAAAGGCCGCTGCTCGAACGTGGGCGAAGCGGGTGAAACCAGCCAAGGTCGCGGCCAAACGAACGCAGGCGGTCAAAGGTCCGAAAGCTGTAGCCAAACGGGCCAAGCAGCCGGCAAAGCGCAAAGCACCATTGGCCAAGCCGCGCCGAACTGCGCGCAAGGCTGGGCGCCGCAAACCGGGCGGCAGGAAATAGAACAGCTGCGCGGCACCCGGGGATCGAGGCTGAAAGTCGGCTATTTGTCCAAGTCGGAGGTAGCTACTTGAACTCGGTGATGTCGATGGCGCCTGCAACCGCGCGTATTACGCGATATTCGATGCCGCCCGGTCACGAGCGGATGTATCCGTTACGTCGCTGCTCATAACGATCGTGCTGACGAACCAGGAAAGGGTGGTTTGGAGCCGTCCTCGTACCGGTAGTTCCTGAATAATGAGGCGCCGTCACCCGAGGAACGTGTCATATTTAATGC
>JAYTXS010000440.1:0-6611 GCA_043742845.1 Gammaproteobacteria bacterium | reverse complement strand
AGCAGCGGCGTGTCCGCCGCGGCGTCTACGTCGAGCTTCTGATTGTTGACGGTAATAATTGTCATTCTGTTCCGCCGGCGTTGTCCTGAACACCCCGATGTTACACGTGTCCACCGTGCTAGATCGAGTGCTACGATGCCGCGATGCCGTCCTGCGAAAGCTTTTATCCACGTATCTTTGCGCTCGTCGTTGCCGCCGTTCTCGGCTATGCGCTGCTGCTGATTTTCGTGCCCTTTTTGGGGCTTATGACTTGGGCTGCCTTTCTTGCGTTCTTGCTGTATCCCTTGAATCTTCGTCTGCGGCGGCGTTTGCGGGGCAGGGCGCTGGCGGCCGGCGTGCTGACGTTTCTGGCGCCGATCATCATACTACTGCCCTTGAGCGCATTGTCACTCGACTTTGTGGCGCAAATTTCCACGTTGCTGCAAAAGGTGCAGAAGTCAGCGGCGGGCCTCGACATTAAATCGCTGTCGGATCTGCAGCAATTCCCGTGGATCGCCCGCATTAACGTCTGGTTGGAGGCCCATTCGGGGATATCTGCGGAGCAAATTCAATCCTGGCTGATCGCGGGAACTCGCGAAGTGCTGAAACGGGCGGCCAGTGTGGGCGGGGGATTTTTCCTGGGCGCCTTGGGCTCGCTGCTCGGATTCGCGATCATGCTATTCCTGCTTTTCTTTTTCCTGCGCGACGGCGAGGTCATGCTGGCCCGCGCGCGGCGCTTGATCCCGCTCGATGAGGTACGCAAGGAGCGATTGTTCCGTCAACTGAGCGGTGTGACCCGAGCTATCGTCATCGGCACCAGCTTGACGGCTGTCATGCAGGGATTCTTGTTGGGGGTGGGCTTCACGATCGCCAGTCTGCCCTCGCCGGTAGTGTTCGGTGTGCTGGCGGCCCTGCTCTCGATGCTGCCCGTCGGCGGGGCGGCGTTTGTGTGGATTCCGGCGGTTGTCTGGCTGTTCTTCGACGGCCGCTGGGGTTTCGCGGTGTTCATGCTGGCGTGGGGAGTGCTGCTTGGCGGCCTCGACAACGTCTTGCGTCCCATGCTCATTTCCGGCCGAGCGAAGATTTCCGCTCTGGCAGTGTTCATCGGAGTTTTGGGCGGCATTCCTGCGTTCGGCGCCATCGGCCTCATCGCGGGCCCTGTGCTGCTGTCCCTGGCGCTCGCGCTGATCGAATTTGCCGAGGAAGGCCGCGCCCAAAGGTCTTGAGGCTAACGGGGCGCTGCGCGGGTCCCAGGTTTGCTTCCACCTCAAGTACAATCCGCGCCCTTATGGACGTATCTCACCTTCTCGACGGGCTCAATGACGACCAACGACAGGCGGTCGGCTCACCGCTCGGCGCAGCGCTGGTGCTGGCCGGTGCCGGCAGCGGCAAGACTCGCGTGCTGGTGCATCGCGTGGCATGGCTCATCCAAGTGGAGGGCGCTTCGCCGAACAGCGTCCTCGCGGTCACCTTCACCAATAAGGCGGCGGCGGAAATGCGCAGCCGCATCGAAACCCTGCTGGGTATCCCCAGCGGCGCCATGTGGCTTGGCACCTTCCACGGATTGGCCCATCGGCTGTTGCGTATCCATTGGCGGGAGGCAGGTTTGCCTCAGAGCTTTCAAATTCTGGACTCCGAGGACCAGGCGCGGGTATTGCGCAAAGTCTTGAAGGCGCTCGAGCTCGATGAGACCCGCTGGATACCGCGCGAGATCCTCTGGTTCATCAATGCGCAGAAGGACGAAGGTCACCGCGCCAAGCACATCAAGGATGACGGGGATCCGACCCGCCGCCAATTGATCAAGATCTACCAAGCGTACGAGGAGGCGTGTCAACGCGCCGGCGTAGTGGATTTTGCAGAGCTATTGCTGCGCGCCTTTGAATTGTGGCGCGATAATGCGGCGCTGCTGCAGCACTACCGCACGCGTTTTCGTCATGTGCTGGTGGATGAATTTCAAGATACCAACGCCATCCAGTACAAATGGCTGATGCTGCTGGCCGGCCCCGAGGGCTTGCCGTTCGTCGTCGGTGACGATGATCAGTGCCTGGCAGCCGGAACCCAGGTGACAATGGCAGACGGAGCGAAGCGTGCCATCGAATCGATCGTCCCTGGCGATTCCGTGCTGTCCAATCATGGTGGCGGCGATTTGCGGCCGGCCCGTGTGACCCAGTGCTTCACGAAGCCACGTCAGGGACGGCTCGTCTGCGTGTATCTGCGCTCCGGCGCGGTCATCAAGAGCACGCCCGAGCACGTGCACTTCGCCGGCTACGTGCTTGGCGAGACACCCCAGACCTACTTTCTGTACCTCATGTACAAAGAGGGCATGGGCTACCGGCTCGGCACCTCACAGGTGTACACAGAAGGACAGGCGAGACCGATAGTGGGGTTCAAGCAGCGCGCCCTACAAGAGCATGCCGACGCGTTGTGGATCATCCGCACCCACTCCAGCGAGAACGAGTCGCGAATCGACGAGGTACTGACGTCACTGCGCTTCGGCCTGCCTACTTGTCCGTTCGTTCCCCGCAAGGGTAAGGGTGTCAACGGCTACGTTCACGATGCATCTCATCTGCGACGGATATTCAGCTCGCTCGACACATTGGTCGCCGCTGAACGGCTTCTGGAAGAGGTGGGTCTGGACATGGACCGGCCGCACCACCAGCCGCAAGGTCGCAATTCCAACCGTCGCAACATCGTCATCACGCTGTGCGGCGACCGGCGCGGCAGTACACCGATGCACCGTATATCCGTGGTGGGCATGTCCCCGAAGGACCGTGCCGTTCTTGACGTGATGGGCCTCAGCGTGCGCGCCGCCAAGGCGCATGGCGCAAGCTGGCGGTTCGAGACCGTGCGCGCGGACTTCGGCGAACTGATGTTGATTGCACGCGCCATCCGCGAGCGGCTCAATGGCCGCTACGTTTTTAAGGGCCATCTGCTGGAGAAGTCGCTGCCCTTCGTCACGGCGGCCGGCATCCGCGCCGGCATGGTCATGGTGGCCGACTCCGGCCGCTTCGATGTGGTCGAGCGCATCGAGTACGAATCCTGCGCTACCGAGGTCTACGACCTCAATATCGAGCGGACTCATAACTTTATCGCGGGCGGCATCGTCACGCACAATTCCATTTATCGATGGCGCGGCGCGCGGGTCGAAAACCTGCAGCAGTTTCGCCGCGACTTCCCCAAAGCCGTGCTTTACAAGTTGGAGCAGAACTACCGCTCCACCGGCAACATTCTCAAAGCGGCGAATGCACTGATCTCCAACAATGGCGGTCGGCTGGGCAAAACCTTGTGGACCAGCGGGGCCGATGGCGAGCACGTCAAGATCTACGCCGCTTTCAACGAGCGCGACGAGGCCGATTTCGTGGTGAACCGCATCCGCGAATGGGTGGCGCACGGCGGCGCACGCCGTGAAGCTGCGGTCCTGTATCGATCGAACGCCCAATCGCGCGTGTTCGAAGAAGCTTTTCTCAACGCGCGCATGCCCTACCGCGTGTACGGCGGCCTGCGATTCTTCGAACGCGCGGAAATCAAGGACACTCTGGCTTATCTGCGCCTCATTGCCAGCCGGGCGGACGACAACTCGTTCGAGCGCGTGGTCAATCTGCCGGTGCGCGGCATCGGCGCAAAAACCATGGACACGGTGCGTGAGCAGGCGCGAGCTCACTCGACATCCTTATGGATGGGCGCATTGAGCAGCTTGCAGGGTGCCCTGCCGCAAAGAGCGGCTCTGGCGCTGCAGACTTTTTTGTCCCTGATCGACAAGCTGGCGCAGGAAGTTTCGGGCCTGGAACTGCATGAACAAGTGGATCATGTCATTCAGATGAGCGGCCTCATCGAGCACTACAAGAAAGAGAAAGGCGAGCGCGGCGAAGGCAGGGTCGAGAACTTGCTGGAACTCGTGAGTGCGGCTCGCGGCTTTTCGCCGGAGACCGACGCCGAGAACGAACTCTCGCCACTCGATTCCTTTCTGTCCCATGCCGTGCTGGAGTCGGGCGAGGGTCAGGCCGACCCGTATGACGATTGCGTGCAAATGATGACCCTGCATTCGGCCAAGGGCTTGGAATTTCCCGTGGTGTTCCTGGCGGGCATGGAGGATGGCCTGTTTCCGCATCAGCGCTCGGTGGCGGACTTGGCCAGCCTCGAGGAGGAGCGGCGTCTCGCCTATGTGGGATTGACCCGAGCCATGAAGCAACTCTATATCACCTATGCCGAACAGCGCCGTCTCTACGGGGTGGATACTTACGGTCAGCCGTCACGCTTCATTACCGAATTGCCCGCGGAACTGGTCGAGGAAATACGGCCGCGCCTGCAGGTATCGAGGCCGGTGTTCGTCAAGCGCAGCAGCGGCAGCAGTAGTTTGGACGAATCGCCCAGCCCCTCTATGCGCATGGGCAGCCGGGTCCGGCATGCAAAGTTCGGCGACGGGGTGGTGCTGAACTTCGAGGGCAACGGACCGCATGCCCGAATCCAAGTCAATTTCGAACAACAGGGTACGAAATGGCTGATGCTGTCATACGCCAATCTCGTTCGGGTGGAGTAACCTTACGCTGTGAAAATCATCATTTTAGGTGCCGGACAGGTTGGCCGCACGGCGGCATACCACCTCTCCAGGGAAGAGGCGAACGACGTCACCGTCATCGACACGAATGAGGAGATTTTGCGGGATCTGCAGGACCGCCTCGACATACGCACCGTGAACGGCAATGCCGCGAGTCCCCGAGTGCTGGAGGCGGCAGGGATCGCCGCCACCGATATTCTCGTCGCGCTCACCAACAGCGACGAGGTCAACATGCTGGCGTGCCACATCGCGTGGACGCTGTAC
Organism: Gammaproteobacteria bacterium; assembly: GCA_043742845.1. GTDB lineage: Bacteria > Pseudomonadota > Gammaproteobacteria > Steroidobacterales > Steroidobacteraceae > Bog-1198. Next base: position 1,813 of record JAYTXS010000440.1, on the reverse strand, counting down.
CGCACGCCGAAGAAAATTGCCCGCGTGCGTTCCGCCGATTTCGCCGAACGCGACAAGCTGTTCGGCGAGAATGCCGTGGCGGTGGACGTCTGGATCAGCCCCGAACAGCTGGTCACGGAGTATATCGCCCGCCTCATCCGCTATCCCGGTGCGCTGCAGGTGCTGGATTTCGCCGACGGGCGGGTGCGCTTGGTGGGCATTCGCGCCCTGCAGGGCGGGCCCTTGGTAGGCCAGGAGCTGCGCACCTTGCGAGAGCACATTCCCACGGCCGATGCCCGCGTTGCGGCCATTTATCGGGCCGGCAAGAGCGTCAAGCCGGAGGGCGACACCGTCATCGCCGACGGCGACGAAGTATTTTTCCTGGCGGCGCGCAAGGATATTCGCGTGGTCATGAAGGAGATGCGCCGCGAAGAGGCGCCCGCGCGCCGTGTGGTCATTGCAGGCGGCGGCAATATCGGCGTGCGCCTGGCCATCGAATTGGAAGACAAGAATCAGGTCAAGCTCATCGAGCGCGACGGCAAGCGGGCACGGAAAGTCTCCGAACAATTGAGACGCACCACCGTGCTGCATGGCGACGCGGCCGACGAAGAATTGCTCCTCGAGGAGAACATCGACAGCGCGGATGTGTTCGCCGCGCTGACGAACTCCGAGGAGGCGAATATCCTCTCCGCCATGCTGGCCAAGCGCTTGGGTGCCCACAAGGTCATGGCGCTGATCAACAAGCCCTCCTATGCGGAGCTCATCGAAAGCGGCTCCATCGACATCGCCATCTCGCCGCAAACCGTCACCATCGGCTCGCTGTTGGCTCACGTGCGGCGCGGCGACGTGGTGCGAGTTCACTCGTTGCGGCGCGGCGCGGCGGAAGCGCTCGAGGTGGTGGTGCACGGCGACGCCGACAGTTCGAAAGTCATTGGGCGCCGTATCGAAGACATCGCCCTGCCGCAAGGCACGACCTTGGGGGCGGTGGTTCGCGGCGAGGATGTCATCATTGCGCACCATGACACCACGGTCCAGCCGGACGATCACTTGATCCTATTCCTGACGGACCGCCGTCATATCGAAGCCGTCGAAAAACTCTTCCAAGGCTCCGCCTCCTTCTTGTGAAAGACATTTTACTGCCGGTTGCGCACGTCTTCTCCCTGGTCATGATGGTATTTGCCGTGACCATGCTCGCGCCGCTGGTCATGGCACTCTGGGGCTTGGATCCGGCACTATCGTCTTTCGTCATCTCCGCACTGGCGACCTTCCTGATCGGCGCACTGCTGTGGTTGGCAACGCGGCGCTTCAAGCGTGAGCTGAAGACCCGGGACGGCTTGATGCTCGTGGCGCTCACGTGGGTCGCTCTGCCCGCGGTCGCCGGTTTTCCGCTGTGGCATTTCCTGCCCATTAATTTCACGGATGCCTATTTCGAGGCGACTTCGGGCTTGACCACCACCGGCGGCACCGTGCTGTCGGGCCTCGAGTACTTGCCGCGTTCGATCAACTTGTGGCGCCACTTGCTGAGCTGGTTGGGCGGCATGGGCATCATCGTTCTGGCCGTGGCCATCCTGCCCATGCTGGGCGTCGGGGGCATGCAGATTTATCGCGCCGAAATGCCGGGGCCGATGAAGGACAGCAAGCTCACGCCGCGTATTGGCCAGACCGCCAAGCTATTGTGGGCGGTGTATGCAGGACTGACAGCGGCGTGCGTCGTGTCATTACGGTTTGCCGGCATGAATTGGTTCGACGCAGTCTGTCATGGATTCTCAGCGCTATCCCTCGGCGGCTTCTCGACCTATGACGCCAGCATCGGGCACTTCAACTCTTTGCCCAT
>JAYTXS010000439.1:0-4203 GCA_043742845.1 Gammaproteobacteria bacterium | reverse complement strand
GTCAGCGCGGCAATGGTCGCGCGATCCAAGGCATTGCGCTTCTCAGGGCGATTGAGGGTGATGTGCGCGATGCCCTCGGCAATCGTCATCAGTACCGGGGTGCTCATGCGAAAGTGCCAGGCCTTACATCAGTTCGATGGCGATTGCGGTCGCCTCGCCGCCGCCGATGCAGAGGCTGGCAATGCCGCGCTTCTTGCCGCGTGCCTGCAGCGCGTACAGCAGCGTGGTGATAATGCGTGCGCCGGTGGCGCCGATCGGATGGCCGAGCGCGCAGGCTCCGCCGTTGACGTTCACCTTTTCATGCTCTATCCCGAGATCTTTCATGGCCGCCATCGGCACCGCAGCGAAGGCTTCGTTTATTTCGTACAGATCGACATCCTTCGCCTGCCAATTAAGCTGCGCGAGCAATTTGGTTATGGCGCCTACGGGCGCCAGCGTGAACCACTCGGGTTCACGTGCAAAACTGGTGTAGCCCAAGATGCGCGCCAGCGGCTTCTTGCCTTGAGAAGCCGCGAACGACTCGCGTGTCAATACCAGCGCCGCGGCGCCGTCGGAGATTCCGGAGGAACTCGCCGCCGTCACGGTACCGTCTTTTTTGAACGCCGGTTTGAGAGTGGGAATCTTGGCCATGTCGAGGGTAAAGGGTGTCTCATCTTTCTCGACCAGCACCTCGCCTTTGCGGGTCTTGCTGGTGACGGCGGCGATTTCCCCGGCGAAGGCTCCGCCGTTGATGGCGGCGAGTGCGCGGCGCAAAGACTCTGCTGCAAAATCGTCCTGAGCCTTGCGCGTGAAGCTGTATTTCTCCGAGGTGGCCTCGGCAAAGCAGCCCATGAGCTGACCGTCCCAGGGGCTTTGCAGTCCGTCGAAGAACATATGATCCAGCACCTCTTGGTTTCCCATGCGGTAGCCGGTGCGAGCCTTGGGCAGCAGGTAAGGCGCGTTGCTCATGGATTCGAGGCCGCCCGCCACCGCGACGTTGGCCGATCCGGCCAGAATCTGATCGCAGGCCAGCATCACCGCACGCATGGCGGAACCGCACATTTTGTTGACCGTGGTGGACGGTACGCTGGCAGGAATTCCGGCGCCGATCGCGGCTTGACGCGCCGGCGCCTGGCCGACGCCGGCTGCCAGTACGCAGCCCATGATGACTTCGTCGATCTGGGACGCCGCGAGCCCTGAATCCGCGAGTGCGGCCTTGATTGCAACCGCGCCCAATTGTGGGGCGGTGACGGTGGCGAAGGCGCCCTGAAAAGCGCCGACCGGGGTGCGGCGTGCGCTCAAGATAACGACTGGATCCGAGGTCATGAAGCATTTCCATGGTGTTGGGGTGTGCGCCTAGTATAACTCGGCAGTGAAGCGAACCCGGACTCGGTGCTAGGGCGCGAGCGGTTCACCGAGCGCTTCGGCAAGCAACGCGCGGCTTTGTTCCCTGGCCTCGCCGGCAGTCAAGACGGCCAGGATTTGCACGCGAATCGGCAGGGGATGGGCGATCAGGCCGCCGGGTGGGAAAACGTCGCGCGTGCCATGAATGGCCATGACCACCACCGGCATGTCGGAGCGCGCTGCGGCCGCAAACGCACCGCCGTGAAATTTGCCGATTTGCCTGACTTCATCGAAGGTGCCTTCGGGGAAGAACACCAGGGATTGGCCGCTGGCGGCGAGCTTCAGGACCCGGCGCGCATCGACGCCGCCTTTGTGCCGGTTGAAACGTTCGACGAATTGCGATCCCAAACGCCGCAGCAGCAGACCGGCGAGCGGCACGTGCATCATTTCCTTTTTGATCACGAAGGCAAAATCGGGCGGCAGTGCTGCGGCAGCGGCCAGGGCGTCGATGTAGCTGGCGTGATTCGCCACCACCACACAAGGAGCGGCCGGCAACCGCTGCAAGCCTTCGACGCTGAAATGCATGCCGGCCGCGCGCAGAAATCCACGCGACACGGTGCCGGCCACGTGGCGGCGGGCCCGCAAGGAGGGCAGGAATAGATTGATCACCAGCACGCTCAAACCTAGCGCCGTAAACAGCGCCAGGCAGTAGCCGGTATACAGCCGTTGCAGGCCGCCGCGCGTGCGCATTTGCTTGGCTTCTGTGATCTAGTTCTCCTTATGTTAATACTTGACTGTACTGTGAGTCTGGTCACGCCGACCTGATGGCACGCCTCGCATACTGGCCGCGGACAGGCGTGTAGAAGCACCATTTCGTGCGAACAACACACGCGAAAGAGTTATGGCGACGGCTTTGAAACGGACGGTTTATACACGCACATCAGGCGCAGCGGTACCGGCTGTCCGCGAACCCGCGGATCCCGCCCTGCAACGCTTTCTCGATGCGGTGTGGTTGGAGCGCGGCCTGTCGGCCAATACTCTGGCAGCATACCGCGCAGATTTGACTGCGTTGGCGCGCTGGCTGGAAGAGCGCGACAGCGCATTGCTCAAAGCCACGCGCATCGAACTGCTGGGATTCATCGCGGCGCGCGTCGAGGGCGGCTCCAGGCCCCGATCCACCGCTAGGCAGCTGTCGAGTTTTCGGCGCTTTTTTCGCTTCATGATGCGTGAGGGTGTAATCGAGCTCGATCCGACGGCGCAAATCGCCATGCCGAAAATCGGCAGATCGTTGCCCAAATCCCTGACCGAAGCAGAAGTCGATTCCCTGCTCGAAGCGCCTACCGTCTCCGATCCGTTGGGGCATCGCGATCGCACCATGCTCGAGGTGCTGTACGCGACCGGCTTGCGCGTCTCGGAACTGGTGAGCCTGAAGCACAACCAAGTGAACTTGAATCAGGGCGTGATGCGCGTGGTCGGCAAAGGCAACCGCGAACGACTGATTCCGTTAGGTGATGAAGCGGTGAAGTGGCTGCAGCAATTCATGCAGGGACCGCGCGTGGAAATATTGCTCGAGCGCCAGACGGATTACCTGTTCCCGACGCGCCGCGGCGACCGCATGACGCGCCAGGCGTTTTGGCACATCATCAAGCGCTACTCGAAGAAGGCGGGCGTCGAGAAGGAGCTCTCGCCGCACACCTTGCGGCATGCTTTCGCGACCCATTTGTTGAATCACGGGGCGGATCTGCGCGTCGTGCAAATGTTGCTGGGCCACAGCGATTTATCGACGACGCAGATCTACACTCACGTGGCCCGCGAGCGCCTGAAAGACATGCACACCCAGCATCATCCCCGGGGATAGGCGGAATCGTCCCGACGGTTGGACAAGCTCCGCGCCGTCCCTGCTAGAATTGGTGAACCAAAGGGCTTGCAACGGGGTCCAACCGATGAGAATCGCCGGAGCCCTCTAATGTTGAGATTCCTTGCCGCCTTCACCTTGAGTCTGTGCGCGGCCGTCGCCGTGGCGCAGCCGAATGCTGCCGATCCGGCGGCCGGCGTACCGGGGGCCGGCCTACCGGCGGCCGGCGCTCCGGCGCACGCGGTTGCGGAAACCCAAGCCGCTGATCCGCGCGTGGCGTTGCTTAAGCTGTTGCCGGCCGGTTCGAAGCTCGAGGATTTGCGGCCGTCGCCGATCCCGGGCATTTTCCAGCTAATGCAGGGAGCGGAGATCAGCTACCTCACGGCCGACGGCAAATACTTTCTCGACGGCAATCTCTACGACATGGACAGCCGTGAAAATCTGACCGAGGATCTGCGCACACATGCGCGCCTCGCGTTGATCAATGCCGTGCCGGAATCGCAGATGCTGATCTTCGGACCGAAGAATCCGCAGTACACGATTACGGTATTCACCGACGTCGATTGCGCTTACTGCCGTCAGCTGCACAGCGAGATGGCTGAGCTTAACCGGCTCGGCGTGCGCGTGCGGTATATGTTCTTCCCGCGCACGGGCCCGAATACGGAGAGCTGGAAAAAAGCCGAGGTGGTGTGGTGCTCGGCGGATCGCAACGAGGCTCTTACTCGCGCCAAAAGCGGCGCCAAGCTGGATATGACCAAGACGTGCGACTCGACCCCGGTTGCCCGTGAGTACGCTCTAGGCCAAAGCATCGGAGTGCACGGTACGCCTGCCATCGTCACGGAACGCGGCGACTACATTTCCGGCTACATGCCGCCGCGCGAACTGGTGCAGCAAATCAAGGATCTGCAACTGGCCAAGCGCTGAGGGGCGCGGGCTTCGAGGCGCGCGCAGGCAGCACGTGGCGCCGGTCAGCGCTCGAGCAGCTTGAGCTTGTCCGGGATCCCTTCCCATTGCTTGGCATCGCC
>JAYTXS010000438.1:0-8102 GCA_043742845.1 Gammaproteobacteria bacterium | reverse complement strand
TCTGATTCGCTGCATAGGGTCAGCGAAGCTGCCCGCAAGGAGCTGGCCAATTCGGGTCGCTATGTCGTCATTGATCCCAGCCGCGAAGGCGCGGATCTCTCCAAAGACAAGGCGCTCAAGGACTGTGGTGGCTGCGATGCGGCGCTCGCCTCGCAGCTCGGTGCCGATCAGTCGCTGATTGGGGTCGTGAGGCGGGTGAGCCAGACCGACTACTATGTGATCGTGCAAGTTCGGGACGCGCACTCCGGAAAAGTGATCGCGCAAGAGGCGGCAAATTTTGCCGGTGGCGAGGAAGGTTGGCCGAGCGGCGTACGCATGCTGATCGATCACCAAGTACTGCCAGTGACCGCCGCGCAACCTCAGGCGTCCGCTGTCTGCAAAACCGCCGACGTCAATCCGGTGAGTGGGCAAGCTGAGTGCGTGGATCCGCAAGGCGCCCCTGTGGACGCCCCGCCACCGCGGGATGACAGGTCCTAGCTCGGAGACTAATGGCCATGGCGGTGGTGCATATCCGGATAATGCGCATGCTCGTGCGTGAGCCCCTCGTGACAGTGCTCATGAGTATGCGGCTCGACTCCATCCCAAGATAATTCATGCTGGTGTTGGTGATGCGCGTCATGGATATGCGCATGGCTGTGACCGAGCGCCTCGTGCGTGTGCGGGTGGTTGTGGCGCTCGGTCATATGAATAGCCGCTCCTGCCGCCATCAATAACGCCGCCCACCAAAAGCCCGGGTGGGTGGGTTCGTGCAAGGCGATGATGGCGATCGCCGCTCCGAGAAACGGCGCTGTCGAAAAATACGCGCCTGCGCGAGCGGCGCCCAGGCCGCGCAAGGCGAGTACGAATAGCACCAGGCTCACGCCGTACCCCAGCAACCCCAGTGACATTGCGAACCAGACCATCAAGGGCGCCGGAAACGCGGCGCCCAGTACGACGGCGAGCGACAGATTCGTCACGCCGGCGGCGAGCCCCTTGGTCCCTGCAATGAAATCCGCATCGGCCAGCGAGACCCTGCGTGTCAGGTTGTTGTCGATCGCCCAGCACGCACAGGCGCCGACGATATAGAGCGCGCCATAGAGCGCGCCATGAACAGCGGGGAGTCCTGCTTCTCCGCGCGGCCATGCCAACACCGCACCGCCGGCAACGATGAGGATCATGCCAAACACCAACCGCCGGTCAGTGTTCTCGCGAAATACCCGCCACGCGATGGCCGCCGTCAACACGGCCTCGAGATTCAGCAGCAGGGATGCAGTCGACGCACCGGTCTGTCGCAGGCCCGACATCAACAACACCGGTGCAATCACCCCGCCCGCGACTATGGCGCCCAAGAAACACCACCAATCGCGCGATCGTAGTTGCGGTATCCCGAGGCGTCGATCGCGCAAGATTCGCAGCGTCCAAAGTCCCAAGCCGCTGCCTGCATACAGCAATCCAGCCAGCACTAGGGGCGACATGTCGCCGGTGAGAAGCTTGGCGAATGGGGTGGTGCCGCCGAACAGTAACGCGGAGAGCAGGGCGGCGAGGATGGCAGTGCGCGCAGGATTCACAGGTTAGCTTAAGCTCCCGCCGCGCCGGCCGGAACTCGCCACTCTCTCAAAACTGATACTGAAATCGTGCGCGCAAGGTGCGGGGTACGCCGGGATGCACCACGTAGTCCGCTTGGGGAGTCGCTTCGTTCTTGAGGCGCGAGACATAGTAGTAGGTTATGTCGTTCCACCTGACATCGGCAACATTGAAGATGTCCAGAGCGGCAAGCCAGTGATTGACGCTGCGAAAGCCGATCTGTGCGTCGAGCGTGGTATACGCCGGTGATTTAGCGCTGTTGTCTTCCACGAGCGGCGATTCGCCGAAGTGACGCGCACGCAGTGCCCCGAACCAACCCGACTCTCGCTTCGCGGTGAGACCGGCATCGATCACGTTGGTCGGGCTATTCGGAACATAACGCCCCACAATGCCTATGGGCTGCGCGCAAGGGTGGCTCGGCGCCGCATCCCCGCAGCCGAGGCCATCCGGCTCGGCATTACTGTCGAAGCGCGCGCGTGCAAAAGTCGCATTGAAATCGGCGGCCAACCAGGTGTTAACGTGGTAGATGTTGCCCCATTCCACACCCATCCGAGTGGTCGAGCCATTCGGTGCTGTGACGCCTGCATCGCCGGAGAAAACCAGCTCCGATTTCAACTTGAGCTTGAACACGTCCAGCGTGGTTTCCCAACCAGGCAGCGGCTTCGCAGACAGTCCCAATTCGCCGCTCCGTGCACGCGTAAGCGGCGTTACCGCAGCTTGCTCGGGATTCTGGCCGCTGCGCGTCACACCGCGCGCATCATTGCTATGGTAACCATCGCCGACATTGATATAGAAAGTCGTGTTTGCCCATGGCCCGAGCACGATGCCTAATTTCGGACTGAAAATGGATGCCCGCCGATCGCCGCTGTCGCAGCCTAAAGGGTCGCTGGCGAGAGTGCAGCTGCCATCGGCGTTGCGCATCTTGTCGGTCACATGGAAGTCGAATTGGTCCTCTCGCACGCCCACCACGCTGCGCAAGGTGTCGCGCCATTGCACGGTATTCTCCGCGTAGACGGCGCCGCTCGACTCCACCACGCCGGCATTCTGAGTCGTGCCGATGGTTTGACGCTCGAAGGCTGGGAAAATCCCCACATCGCCAATATCGTCAACGCGCGCCTGAACTCCGACGACATTCGTCATCGGCATGGCCGCCAAGGTCGAGAACCATGTCTTCGAAGCCTTGAAGCCGTACACCGTGCGGTCATCGTGCTGCAGCATTTGATCACCGTTGGTGGGATCTTTGAGAAAGTAAGTGAACGTAGACCAAAGATCGAGCTTGTAGTGCAGTACATAGGCTGACAGCTGTAACTGATCGGTGTCGGTTCGCTTGACTCGGCTGAAGGTCAAACTGGCACGGCTCGATTCGCCGCCGTCTGTGGGATTAAGGCTGCCGAAGCGAGTAATCACGCCCTCATCGATCGCGCGCTGCGGAACTTGATCGGTGGAGTTCCACTTGCCGCTGTACACCATGGCCGTGACGGTGAAGTAGTCCAGCGCGTCCCCTTGAGAATATCGCAACACGCCGTTCAAACGGTTGTAATCGTCCGGAACCTCGAAGGGTCCGTCGTTGTGATAAATCTCTGCTGCCCCAAGTAAGTAGCCACCGGCGAGACTAGTGGTGCCGATGAACAGAGCTCGCCGATAACCGTCCTCGCCAAATCCCGCCGTCACAGTAGTCGGGACTTGATTCACGAGTCCGATGCGCGCGGTTCCGGCAGTCGCGAAGTCGCCTTCATCCGCGTAGTACGGGCCCTTCTTGTAGTGCAGATCGGCGGCGAGTTCCGGAATCAAGAAGTTCAAATCCGCGTAGCCCTGCCCATGAGCGTGGCTGGGCATATTGACCGGCATATCGTCCACCTCCAGTGCCAGATCGGTGCCGTGATCCAAATTGAAGGCGCGCATGAAATATTGATTGGCTTTACCCTCTCCCGAGTGCTGCGTGACGATGAGGCCCGGAACGTTTTCCAGTATGGCCGCGGGCCGCAGCAGCGGCTCGCTCATCATCTGCTCTCGACCCACATCGCCCGCCGACGCAGCATTCATATTGCTCACGCCCGCGGCAACCACCGTAATCGTGTCTATTACTTCCTCGGCGTGCGTGCGCGCGGCACAGCCCGCGGCCAACGCCACGCACACACGCAGAGCAACGATGAAGCTCGACTTGCGCCGCGCCACTGAAGTATGCATTTCAAAATCCTTACTCAGCGCGATCCTTGACTCTCTCTTCGCATCGGCGAGCGGGTTAGATGCATGGCGCAGCGAATCTCTCGCACTATGCTTCGGGTGCACTTTTTACAATTGAACGAAATTGCCTTTTTATTTATTTTAGTTGCATCCAACGCCATGGATGCAGCGAACTGAACTTAACCATCCAATCAAAAGCCGGGAGTTAAGTCTTATGAATCGACCATCACCATGGATCGCAGCGGCCGTCAGCGCGGCCCTGCTGCCTATCACTGCACTGGCCTCCAGCCACCGCGAAGCGCCCTTTATAACCACGCGCTCCAAGGTCGATGGCACCGACCTTTACCTGTTTAATAGCTACGAGACCGGACGCCTCGGCTACGTCACCATGATTGCCAGCTATCAGCCGTTCGAAAATCCGCAGGGTGGACCGAACTACTACACCATGGACCCGAGCGCGCTCTATGAAATTTCCATCGACGACACCGGTTCCGGAAAAGAGGCATTGACCTTTCAATTCCGCTTTACGACTGTCGATAACGGATTGACGGTGAAGGCGGGAACTAAAACCATTCCGGTTCCTCTGGTGAATGTCGGGCCCGTGACCGCCGCCAGCAGTGCTTCGCAAAATGTCGCCGAGACCTATACCCTGACGCTCGTCAAAGGAGATCGCCGCAGCGGAACGGCGCAGCCTGTGATCGATGCAGGCACCGGCTCTTCGTCATTCAGCAAACCGCTCGACAACATCGGCGCCAAGTCCATTGCTGATTATCCGACATATGCTGCGGCTTTTATCCATAACATCACGATTCCCGGCTGCAGCAAGCCTGGTCGAGTGTTCGTGGGTCAACGGCAAGATGGCTTCGTCGTGAACTTGGGTGAAACCTTTGACCTCGTCAATATCAAGTACCCGGTCACCGAATTGGCGCCCGCGGGTGTGAACGCACGGCAGCTCGCGCCCAATTCTCTGGCCGGCTACAACGTCACCTCTATTGCGCTGGAAGTGCCGGCCGCCTGCCTCACCGCCGGCACCGATCCGGTCATCGGCGCGTGGACCACTGCCAGTCTGCGGCAGGCGTCCGTACTCAATGCTGCGCCCGAGAGTAACAAGAGCGTAGCCAGTGTCGGCTCGGTTACTTCGCCCACCGGAACCGCAGTGCAAGGCGGTGCTTGGACGCAGGTTTCGCGCTTGGGGATGCCGCTCGTCAACGAACTCATCATCGGCCTTCCGGATAAGGACCGTTGGAATGGGTCTTCTCCGTCTGGCGATGCGCAGTTTGCAGACTATGTAACCAATCCTTCGTTGCCTGTGCTATTGCAGACGCTATTCGGCGCCGCAGGCGTGCTGGCTCCGAATGTGTACCCGAGAACCGATCTCGAGGCGGCCTTCCTGACCGGCATCAAGGGGCTGAATCAGCCGAAGACGGTCACGCCTGCCGAGGAGTTGCGCCTCAATACCAGTGTCGCGGTCACACCAATTGCCACTCAAAATGACTTGGGCGTGCTCGGCGGAGATTTGTCCGGATTCCCCAACGGCCGCCGCCCGATCGATGATGTCGTCGACATTGAGTTACGGGTCGCCATGGGCGTACTGTTGACGCCCTTCGACAAGAGCGCCGCCGATCCGGATCCCGCATCGGATGCTTCCCGGCAGTTGCACTACACCGACGGCGCTGAGCCTGTTCCTGCGAACTATCTGCCGGCGTTTCCCTATTTGAACACCCCGCTCGCCGGCTCACCCACCAGCGCGAACGATTAAGGAGTTACGATGAACCGCAAATTACTCCTGCTGAGCGTGCTGGGACTGACGGCGGTATTGTCGGCGGCCTGTCATGATCACAACAACAATCCGCCGCCTCAACCGCCACCGCCGCCGCCATCGACATCGCTGTCGCTGGACACGGCTCAGGTACTGGCTTTGGCTCAACAGACGTCCGAGACCGCTGCGCCGCTCGCGGTGAATGGGGGCGCGCTGACTCTCAACGACACCAGCGAGACCAGTGCTCCCATCGCCGTCACCGCAAACTAATCAATGCGCCTAAGGACGCAACTTTGTTTGATGTTCCAAGGCCAGCGCCGACTGCGGCGCTGGCCTTTTTTTGCAGTCTTAGCCATGGCCGCACACATGACTGCTGCGCACGCCTCACCGCATATTCCTACCAGCGACTCAGAAGTCCTGGCGGAGCTGCCGGCAGGCGCGAGACACGCCAGCCTCCCGTCCCGCGAGCTCACCGCGAGCCGGCTGGACGTCGCCCTGCCTCTCGCTCAATTCGATATCTCTCGCGCCAGAGCCACCGGCGATCTGCGCTTCTTAGGCTATGCCGAGGCGATCCTTGCGCCTTGGATGAGTCAGCCCGTCGTTGCGCCGCAGGTCTTGATACTTCACGCCACTATTTTACAAAGCCGCCACGCCTTCGATGCGTCGCTGCTCGAGCTCGATCGAGCGTTGCGGGCGCGCCCCAACGACGCACAAGGCTGGCTTACACGAGCCACAGTTCTTCGCGTGCTAGGGCGTTACGACGAAGCTCTGGACTCCTGCCGGCATCTTGCGGTCGCCGCCGATCCAGCGATCACGACCCTGTGTCAACAAAGCGTACTCGGCTTGACCGGTCATCTGAGCGGCGCGTATGCGGCCATCGTGGCGTTATCGCCGAAAGAAATGCCGCCGGAGGCGCGCGCTTGGCGCTATTCCGAACTCGGTGAAATGGCTGAGCGGCTGGCAGATGACGCGGCGGCCGAGCATTGGTTTCGCGACGGTCTGGCACTGTCGCCGGAGGATTTCTACATGCGGCTGGCCTATGCCGACCTGTTGCTGCGCCAAACCCGCGCCGCCGACACGCTGCAGTTGCTGGCAGGCTACGAATCCATGGAGCCCATGCTGCTGCGTGTCGCCATCGCACACCGGCAGTTGCAGGATGGGGCGAGCGCACCCGCCGAAGCGCTGCTATCCAGCGCCTTCGAGGTCGAACAACGACGCGGCGATACCGTGCATCGCCGTGAACAGGCCCGTTACCTGCTTGATGTCGATCATCAGCCGGCAGCCGCCCTGGCGGCTGCCGTAGAGAACTGGAAAGTACAACGCGAACCCGACGATATATTAATGCTGCTGCGCTCCGCGCAGGCTGCCCATGAGGCACCGGCCGCCGCTCCCGCGTTGCGATTTTTGCAGCGCAGCGGCCTCGAGGACGTTCGACTCGCTCCTTATCGACGCTCGACATGAACCGGCTTAGGTGGTGTTCCCCGCGCCGGACTTGGCAGCGGCGTATCGGCGCGGCCGTCCTGACATGGACGTTCGCCGCCTCCGCACAAGCGCATATTGCCAGCAGCGGCTTCCTGGTCGCTAACGTCGCCGGTTCGAACGTTACCGGCTCCATCGAAGTCGCGGTCCGCGATGTCGAGCTGGCCGTCGGTGTCGATGCGAATCGCGACAACAAAATCACCTGGCGCGAATTGCATGACGGCGAGCCGCAGCTGGCGCGCTATCTAGCCGGACACCTAGCGTTCGCGGCGCAACATACTGCGTGCAAGTTGTCATTTCAAGGCTTGCAGGTGAACGATCGTGTGGACGGCAGTTATGCGTGGTTGCCTTTCACCGCCGAGTGTCCCGCGGCGATTAGCGATCTTGCGATCAACTACACCCTCATGTCCGGCATCGATCCCTCGCATCGCGGACTGCTCACCTTGACGGCGGGTAGCGCCGTACAAACTGCGGTGCTGGGGGGCGCCACCGCGCAGACCGCCTTCGCGGTCTTCGCACCGTCGCGCTGGCGCGCGTTTGTTGACTACTTCCATGCCGGCGTATGGCATATCTGGAGCGGCATCGACCATCTGCTTTTCTTGTTGTCATTGCTGCTGCCTGCGGTTCTGCTGCGCAAAAGCGGCCGCTGGGAGCCCGTTCCTGAAGCGCGCGCGGCGCTCATCAGCATCTTTAAGGTGGTAACGGCCTTCACGCTCGCGCATTCGCTCACCCTAACATTGGCGGCTTTGGATATCGTGCGTTTGCCGAGTCGGCTCACCGAGTCCATCATCGCCGCCTCCATCATCGTGGCCGCGCTCAACAATATATTTCCCGTGGTCACCGAAAGCCGCGCGCGCATCGCCTTTGCATTCGGTCTGCTGCACGGCTTCGGCTTTGCATCCGTGCTCGCCGACATGGGTCTGCCGCACGGTGCCCGCGTGATCTCCTTGCTGGCGTTCAACGTCGGCATCGAAACCGGTCAAATGGCCGTGGTACTCACCGTCATGCCCATCATCTATGCACTGCGCACCGGAGTGTTTTATCGGCGCGCCGTCATGCCCTGGGGATCTGCGGCGATCGCTGCACTGGCGCTCGTCTGGCTGGTGCAGCGCGCGGT
>JAYTXS010000437.1:0-10677 GCA_043742845.1 Gammaproteobacteria bacterium | reverse complement strand
CGAAACACTGGGTATGGGTCAACGACTTTGTGTTCCCGCACATGGCCGACGGCATGGCGTATCTGATCGACGGCGATTCGGGCCGCTACTTAGGAACCCTCAGCACGGGATACGGCTTTGCCCGCGTGGTGCTGCCGCGCGACGGCAAACTCATTTATTCGCCGGAAACCTATTTTTCGCGCGGCACGCGCGGCAAGCGCACCGATGTCGTCACAATGTACGACCCCGGTACTCTGAAACCCGTCGGCGAGATTCCGATTCCGGCCAAGCGTTCGTCCAATATGCCGATGATCTCCAATTCCGTGCTGACCGACGACGAGCGCTTTCTGCTGATCTACAACTTCAATCCGTCCCAAGGCGTCACGGTGGTCGATATCAACACCCAGAAGTTTGTTCGCGAAATCGAAACGCCAGGGTGTGCATTGATCTATCCGAGCGGCCCGCGATCATTCTTTTCGGTATGCGGCGACGGATCCTTATCGCTGGTCGATCTGGATGACGGCGGCGCCGCACACCAGAAGCGCACCAAGCCGCTGTTCGATATGTCCGCAGATCCCGTGACCGAGAAGGCCGTGCGTATCGGCGACACGTGGTATTTCGTATCGTTCGCCGGACGCATTTATCCGCTCAAGGCCGATGCCCAGCAGGCGACGTTGGGGGAAAGTTGGTGGCTGACCAACGAGGCTGAGCGCAAGGCGGGTTGGCGGCCCGGCGGGCTTCAGCAACTGGCGGTGAATGCGCAAAAATCGCGGCTGTATTCCATCATGCATCGCGGCGGAGTCGAGACACACAAGGACCCGGGCAAAGAGGTGTGGGTCTACGATGTGTCGACTCATCAGCGAGTGCAGCAATTCAACTTGAAGAATCTGGCGACCTCGATTCAGCTATCGACCGATGATGCGCCCCTGATGTACAGCATCTCCATCGAGGGCACGGACCTCGATATCTACGATTCGGCAAGCGGCAAGCTGTTACGATCGGTCGATCATATCGGCACGACGCCGACCATTATGGTTACTCCCTAGAGCAGATATAGTGCTCGACCCTGCCATCGGACATCTGCTCACCGCCGGCACCGCGCTTTTATTCGCGAGCGCGGCCGTTCATAAATTACGCAGCCTGACGCGATTCACCGAAATATTCGTCGCCTACAAAGTGCTCCCGCAGCCGCTGTCGCGTCGATTGGCTTGGGCCATTCCCTGCGCGGAACTCGGCATCAGCGCGTCCTTGCTGTGGCCGGCTACCCGCAACTGGGCAATTCCCGCCGCCATTATACAACTGATTGCCTACGCGGCCGGTATCGGCGTCAATTTGCGGCGCGGCCGGTTCGACTTGGATTGCGGCTGCGGCGCGGCGCGCGACCGGCGCGTCATCGCGGCGTGGATGATATGGCGAAACCTGCTGTTAGCCGGATTTCTAGGGATCACACTGTTGCCCTGGTCCGGCCGGGCGTTGGATTTGACAGATATCCTGACGCTCGCGGGCGGGCTGCTGGTCGGCGTCATTTTGTACGCCGCAGTGGATCGGCTGCTGGGCGATGTTGCCCGAAAGGGCCTGCTGCTCAGGAGCACGTCATGACGGCGCTCGCCATTTCCAACGTCGTGCTTTGGCTGGTTGTCATCGCCCTATCCGTCGCATTGCTGGCTGTGATCCGTCAACTGGGTGTGCTGCATGAGCGCATTGCGCCGGTCGGGGCTCTGATGCTGGCGAAGGGATTGAAAGTGGGTGAGCTTGCGCCGACGGTCGCCGCGCAAGATTTGGATGGCCGCTCCATCACGATTGGAATCGCGCGCACCGACCAACGCGCCACGTTGGTCATGTTCGTCTCGCCGACCTGTCCCGTATGCAAGACCTTGCTGCCGGCCCTGAAATCGAGTCTGGCAGCGGAGCGTGACTGGCTCGATATCATTCTTGCCAGCGACGGCGAACTCGCCGCTCAGCGAGATTTCGTGACGGCGCAGCGCTTGACCGCCTTCCCTTATATTGTCTCCGCACCACTGGGGATTTCTTACCAAGTCAGCCGGTTGCCGTTCGCGGTACTGATCGATGCGCAAGGCGTGCTGCGGGCACGAGGAATCGTGAATTCTCGTGAACATTTGGAAAGTCTCTTCGAGGCCAAGCGCCTTGGATTTGCATCGATTCAGGATTATTTTGAGGCGGCGACGCAGAATCAGGCTGCTTGAGCTGTCGAGCGCTCAGCGAGGAATCTTATGAAATGGTTGGATGCATTCTCGGAAAATTCCGCCCGCGGGCTCGCGCGGCGCACATCGCGGCGCAGCGTCATTGCAGGCCTCGGATCATTGATCTTGGGCGCCACATCGGTGCCGCTGCTGCCGGTGGCGCGCGGTGCCGACACAAAACCCGCCGGCGGCGCGCCGAAAGCGGATCCGGGCGATCCCAATGCTTGCGATTACTGGCGGCACTGTGCAATCGATGGCTTCTTGTGCGGATGCTGCGGCGGATCGCAATCGACCTGCCCACCCGGCACGGACATGTCGCCGATCACTTGGATCGGCACCTGCCACAATCCGAGTGACGGTAAGGACTATGTCATTTCCTACAACGACTGCTGCGGCAAGAGTGCCTGCGGCCGATGCTTTTGCAATCGCAACGAGGGCGACACGGCGCTGTTTCAACCCGGTCAATCCAACGACTACAATTGGTGTTCCGGAGATGCCAAGGCGAATATCCCCTACCATTGCTCGACCGCGCGCATCGTAGGCACCGCCAAGTAATTGCTCGTGCGAAGCGCTATCAAGGTCGTCGCCGCAGCGCTTGCCTGGACGGCATCCAGCGTGGCCTTCAGCTATCAGCCCGAAGTGAATTACCAGATTCGCTGCATGGGGTGTCATCTACCCGACGGATCGGGAACACCCGGAAGAGTCCCTTCGGTGCGGCGCTCACTGGTGCTTTTTTCCGCGATTCCTGAAGGGCGAGATTATGTGATCCGCGTCCCCGGAGTCGCACAATCGCCGCTGTCCGATGCCGACACCGCGGCCTTGCTCAATTGGATGGCAAGGAATCTCACTGACGTCAAGGTTTCGACAAATTTCACCGACTACTCCGAAACGGAGGTCCATGGCTTGCGCGATCGCCCGCTGGCGCAGGTCAAGGCCCTTCGCGCGCGCCTGTGGAAGGCGAGCGGCGCGCAAGCCACGCCTTAGCAGGGATGGTGCTGAGCTCCCCTGCCCTCCCCAACAAGTGTCCGGTGGTGATCGCCGGCGGCGGGCCGGTGGGTATGTCTCTGGCAGCATTGCTCGCTCACCACGGCATTCCAAGTCTGGTATTGGAAGCCGATGCGTCCTGGTGCGAAGGCAGCCGGGCAATTTGTGTCTCGCGACGCTCCCAGGAGATTCTCGCCTGGGTTGGAGCGGATGAGGCACTGACCGCCAAGGGGTTGCCGTGGGTCGGCGGCCGCAGCTATTTTCGTGATGCCGAGGTGCTGCATTTCGAAATGCCGAGCGAACCCCTGCAGCGCTTCGCACCCATGATCAATATTCAACAGTACTACGTGGAACAGTCTGCGCACGCGGCAGCAATGCGCGCCGGCGCAGTGGATGTGCGCTGGTCGACGCGCCTCAGCGCAGTGCGAGCGCGGCACGGCGGCGTTGACCTCGACGTTCAAACGGCGGACGGGCTCAGCCACCTCGTGCAGGCCGAGTGGCTCATCGCCTGCGACGGCGGCCGCAGCACCGTGCGCGAACAATTGGGTTTGCAGCTTGAAGGCATACAATACGACGGCCGCTATGTCATCGTGGACATCGAGCAGGACACCCGGCGCGAAGTCGAACGCCTGGCCTGGTTCGACCCGCCGTCTAACCCGGGTTCCACCATCCTGATGCACCGTCAGCCGGATAATATCTGGCGCATCGATTATCAAGTGTCCGATCGCGAGGATCCGGCCGATGCCGTCAAGCCGGAGAATGTGCTGCCTCGCGTGCAAGCACATCTGGACATGATCGGAGAGACTGCGCCTTGGAAGGCTCTGTGGATTTCAATGTATAACGCCAAATGCCTCACTCTGCCGAGCTATAGATCCGGTCGAATCCTGTTTGCCGGTGACGCGGCGCATCTGGTCCCCATATTCGGAGTGCGCGGCCTGAATTCGGGGCTGGACGATGCCGGAAATCTTGCCTGGAAGCTCGCCCTCGTACAAAAGGGCCATGCCGACGACTTCTTGCTCGACAGCTATTCGCAGGAGCGCGTACTGGCGGCACGCGAAAATATCGCCTACGGCGCCAAGAGCACCGAATTCATGGCCCCGCCGCATCACGGATTTGCGCTGATGCGGGAAGCCGCGCTGCGCGTCGCGCTGGCATCGCCCGCGGTTCGCTCGCTGATCAATCCCAGGCAATCGTCGGCCATTGAGTACGCGAACTCACCGCTCAATGCTCCGGACGACGGCGCCTGTTTCGGCGTCGATGCGCGCCCCGGCATGCCGGCGCCGGAGGCCAAGATCCACGACTCTCGCGGCGCGGGACACCTCACAGCGCATTTCGGCAGCAGCATCGTGGCCCTGTACTTCTCAGCCGATCCGCAGCTGCCGGAGGCGTTGCGACAGCTCGCGGATAATTCACCCGCGGGTCCTGCGGCGCTGCGAATCCTTCGCATAACCCCTCAGGGCATTGCGGATGCCGACACGCTTGTCGATGTAAAGGGCCAGGCATGGCAACGCTACGACGCGTCGGAAGGAACCCTGTACTTAGTCCGGCCCGACGGCTATGTCATGGGACGATGGCGCGATGCGGCGTCGAACGTTCTTCGCATGCATGATGCGCTCCTGCGCGCTCGAGGACTTTGGCCATGAACGATGCACAGATTGAATTGACGTACACCGCGCTGGCGGAATGCATCGCACGAGTCGGTCAGGCCAAGACCTCGCTGCTGCTCGCGACCTTGTCGCTGGAGTTGTTGACTTTACAGCCCGATGTCGATGTCGCGCTCGAGCACATCCGCCAAGCCGAGCGTCTGACCCAGCTTTGAACTTCGCAGTCCCTTAAGAGCCCATGCTGGCTATACGAGAAGCCGGATCAGATCGGACGATTGGACCAGCAGATTCACGACGGCATTGAGGCCTGCGCCGTCTTGCGTATCGAATCGCCCCGTGTGAGGACTGTCCAAATCGAGTACCCCGATGAGTTGCCCATTCTGAATCACGGGCACGACGATCTCCGAACGCGATGCGGCGTCACAGGCGATGTGTCCGGGAAAGGCGTGCACGTCCTCGACGATGACGGTCTCGCGGCGCTCGGCAGCGGTGCCGCAGACACCGGATCCCAGGGCGATGCGAACACACGCGACCCTGCCCTGAAACGGACCAAGCACCAGCTCGCGGCCCTGCAGAAAATAAAAACCTACCCAGTTCACGTCGGGCAGCGCTGCGTAGAGCACTGCAGACATATTGGCCGTGTTGGCTAGAGCGCTGCGCTCACCGGCAAACAGCGACGCCAACTGACTCTGCAGCTCACGGTAAGCGGCCGCTTTTGGGTTGCTCAAGGCTTGCCGACGTCGACGGCGGTGGCATGAAACGGCTTCGCCACGTCAGCTTTGGCAGCCGGTCCAAACAGTGCGCCCAATTGGCCCTCCAGCACATAAGCTGTGGTTCCGACGACGGCCACCGACACCGGCCCGTCGGGATATCCTTCTTTGAGCGTGCTCACAGTGCCCGTATTTCCGCGAATCTTCAGGCGCGACAACCGCCCGGGAGCGCCGCTCTCCACCACCAGCACACTGTCCTTGCCGAAGCTGCGCATGCCATCGGGTTCAAGGATGGGTCGAGTCAGTATCACCGGGGAAATCTCGCCGGCGTTGCCGTCGGCATTGATGGGGACGGCAAATATCTTGCCCGTTGTCAGGGTATTGACGATGACGCGATGACCCTCGACCGAGATTCCGTCGAGCACACCCCCCTTCGGCCCGAAGGCGCCGCCGGCCGCCCACACCTTGAGCTCTGATTCGCCGCGGGCCAATCGAACGATCTGCATATTCTCGGTATCGGTCACGTAAACCGCGCCGTCAGCGCGCCGCCGTGAGATCCGGGAAACGAGGAGAAGCAAGCCCACAGCGTATTGGACCGATTGTCTGCGAAAACACCATACACGCCCAGCGTCGTTTCCTTGTCCGGCGCGATCCAAACGTCAGCCTCTGCGGCACCGGGCTTCACTACGTAAATCTGCCGCGCGACAATGCTGCCGATGATGATGCGCCCGTCCGCAGCCGCGGTAATACTTTCGGGATAAATTCTCTCACCGGGCAGGCGCAGTTCGGCGGCCGGCGCGGCGCCTTCGATAGGCGCTCCCGCAGGTTGGTTGAGCGCCCAGACATAGGCCGCAACTGCGGACACTTGATCAACCGTCAGCTGTGCACCCCCCATAGGCGGCATGGGCGCGCGATAGTTCTTCGGCTGCATGACGCCGACTCGAATGGTGGCGGCAATTCCTGCGCTGCTGCCGTCGCTCCACAGCCAGCGATTGGCCGTCAAATTCGGGCCGAGAGGCGTGCCCGTGGCGCCCGATCCGTGACAGCCGGTACAGGTCGCGCCGCCCACCTGGCCGTGGTAGATGCGATCGCCGAGCACTACCATTTCACGCGTTGCTCCCTCAGGTACCGGCAACTTTGTCGCATCGCGAATACCTGCGTTGGAATGGGTACCTTCGGGCGGCTTGGCGTCGGCGGCAATAATTGTGCCGGCTGCTGCCGAGGCACTCGGACACGGCACAGTGTGCACCGCGTCATCCCCATCGGCTGAGCCGCCGCTGTAGACGATGCGATAAATTCTTCCACGCACATCATCGGAAACGTAAAGCGCCCCGTCGGGTCCGACCGCGAGACCGGTGGGACGATGCGCGGCTTTCTCGGGCGATTTCTCTTTCCCTGCGAAACCATCCGCGAATATCTCGCATTTTCCGGCCGCGGCGTCGCCCGCAAGTCCTTGGAACACCACGTTGTAGCCTTTCTGCGGATAAGGCGCGCGATTCCACGAGCCGTGGAAGGCAATGAACACACCATTGCGGTAATGAGCCGGGAATTGCGCCTTGTCGTAAAACGTCATCCCGTCAGGTGCCCAGTGCGCGGGGAAATCCGCCACCGGCGCGATCTTCTTGGCGCATAACCCTACTTGATGGCCATCGCCGCCGTATTCCGGTGCCAGGACCAACTTGTTCTGTCCCGAGTCGTAGTAGCACTCCGGCCAACCGTAATCGCCGCCTTGCTCGAGGCGCAGCAGCTCTTCGGCCGGCAGCGTCGCCTCCTGCTCGAGTGGATACAAAGCCGGCCAGTTCGAATGCAGCTGGTCCCGGCCGTGTTGCGTGACGAATATACGTTTACCCGCGACATCGATCGCGAAGCCCTCCGAATTGCGCAGGCCCGTCGCAAAGCGCTCGGCCGCAGAGAAGGATTGATGGGTCTTGTTGGCGTCATAACGCCAAATCCCGCCGCGCATCAGCAGCTCCGTACAAGGATCGGCACCTTTGGATTCGAGCGATCGATTTTGCGCCTGACAAGCGTTGGTCGCTGTACCCACATCAATGTACATGAGGCCGGCGGCATCGATCCCGAACGGATGCATCGGATGATCGCCGCCAAGCGGCAGTCCGGAAACCACGGTTTGCGGCGCGTCCTGCGGGACGACGGACCCCGGGGGCAGCGCATAGCGGACTATCTTGTCATTGATCTCCGCATACAACGCGTCGCGGTAAAAGCCGATCCCGGTTCCGCCGGCGCCGCCGCTTTTTACGGTCTCGCCAAATCGCCGATTCACGTCGGCGTTGCCCTTGCCGCTGCTGTCTTGCAGAGCGACCAGGAATCCTCCGGCATGCGGCGTATCATTTCCGTAATACACGCCGGACCATGTATTGACATAGACCACCCCGCTCGGCGACACCACCAAGTGACGAGCGTGGCCGATCTCATCGGCGAAAATCGTTGCACAGAATCCCGGCGGCAGGGTAAGGCCGCTGTCATCGCCCGGACAAGCGCGGTGTGCGGCTTGCTTCGCTGTGCTCACCGGCGTGCCGTTATCTGCCTGAACCGGCACCGACAGCAAGGTCGATAGCGTCGCAGCCACGAGCAGAACGGCCGGATACGACAGAAATTTATTATTTTGAGCCAATCGCATCGATCTTCTCCCCGCTACAAAACTTGCCTCCCGTTATAATAACAGGCGGGTGCTGCTCGCCGGCGCTCATGGAGAAATTCGATGGACGAGATTTCCCACTCATTGATGCAAGCTCAGATCAAGGCGCAAGCCCTGTTCACCGAAGTCGTTCAAAACGGCATGATTCGAAGCGGCAAGCTAGAAAGCGAGCTGAGCGAGGAGATTCACACGTTGGCCAAGTCCCGTTTTGGCTTGCGTCGGCACTGGCATAAGCGCCTCGTGCGATCTGGCCCGAATACGCTGCTGACTTACTATGACGAGGCTGACGATCGCCTCATGCAGGACGATGACATCGTGTACTTGGACTTCGGCCCGGTGTTCGAGGCGTGGGAAGCCGACTTCGGTAGAACCTACGCGATCGGCGGCGATCCCGCGAAACACCGTTTGGTTTCCGACATTGCCGCAGCGTTTAAGCGCGGCAAAGATATGTATAAAAACACCCCGGACCTGACGGCCGGCGCGCTATATGACTTTGTTGCAGGACTTGCCGCGCCCGCGGGTTGGGAGTTCGGCGCATCGTCCGCCGGTCACCTGATCGGTGAATTTCCTCACGAGCAGTCGGCCGGGGATGCGCAGCGGTTCTCCATTCGCCATGGCAATGACCTAGCTCTGCGCGAGCCGTCTGAAAACGGCAAGCTGCGTCATTGGATACTGGAGATCCACTTTGTCGATCGAGCCAAAAAAATCGGCGGTTTTTTCGAGGAACTACTGACCGTCGATACAAAGCCCGGCTGAGCCCGCACTCGACGGCTCTTGACTGGCGTCGATCGAACGCGAGACCCGCCGGCTATTCGATGGAGTCGAGCGTCGGACCGAGCGCCCCGGCAACCGCCTCGCGGAAGCTGCTTTCGTCCCACGCAAACGTGTCCAGAGACGCTGCCGCAATCATTTCCGCTTGATCGATCGTGATCGGGGATACCGTGAAACATTTGACTACACGGCCGTCGCTGGCGACGAAGCGCGCAGTCCAGGTTTCGTCGTCATAGGCCCTCGAGGACACCGCTTTTTTATCCTCAAGGACCTTCCCTAAATCCTCACCGTTCGGGATCGTAGACAAAAACCCCGCCAGCGCCGCAGCATCATCAAGCCGAGCCGTTGCCAACGATATTTTCGTACTCATAGATTGACGAGCCTCATAGAATCGGCATCGTAGCGTTCGCCGGCGGCGGCGCCCTTCGGAAATAGCGCGTCCAGCGCCGCGCGCGTAGCGCCGTCTATCACGATTCCCGCTCCCGCAGCGTTCTCTTCCAACCGCAGCACGCGGCGCGTGCCCGGAATGGGAAAGACATCCGGACCCTGCGCCAGCAGCCAGGCAATCGCGAGTTGAGCTGCAGTGCAGCCCTGCTGACGGGCGATCGCCTCAAGCCGCCGGACGAGCCCCGCATTGTGCGCCGCCGCCGCCCCCTGAAAGCGCGGCAGCTGGCGTCGATAATCGTCCGCGGCAAGATCGGCCGCATTGCTCAGTGCACCCGTGAGAAAGCCGCGCCCGAGCGGCGCAAACGCGACGAAACAAACCCCCAGTTCTCGGCAAGCTGGGAGCACCTCCAGTTCCGCATCGCGTGCCCACAGCGAGTATTCGCTTTGTACCGCCGCGATCGGATGCACGGCGGCGGCGCGCCGCAAAGTATGCGCGGACACCTCCGAGAGCCCGATGGCGCGTATCTTTCCCTCGCGCACGAGATCCGCCATTGTGCCGACGGTCTCCTCGATCGGCCGAGCCGGGTCGATTCGATGCACGTAGTACAGGTCGATCGCATCGATGGCGAGCCTTCGCAGCGAAGCCTCGCAGGCTCCACGAATATAAGCCGGGCTGTTGTCGATGACGGGTGCGGCCGGATCCGTGCTGCGCACGAAGCCGAATTTCGTCGCGACGACGATCCGCTCCCGATGGCCGGCGAGAAAACGTCCGACGAGTTCCTCATTGAGGAACGGACCGTATGAATCGGCCGTGTCGAGAAAATTGATGCCGAGCTCAACGGCGCGGGCCAGTATATCCAAGTTCTGCACATCCTCGCTGGGGCCATAGTTCTCGCTCATGCCCATGCAGCCGAGACCGATGGCGGAGACCTCAAGCCCGGTGCCGCCGAATGCGATGTGTTTCATGAAATCGATCTCTCATCAGTGCTCGCAAGTGCGGCGCCAACAGGCACCGCGCCCGACGAGCGCTGCATTCGGGTTGATATTTCTTTCCACAACAGTGAGTAAATCTGTCCCACGGTGCTGCGCGCAGAGTAAGCCGTCAACGGCTCGCGCCGCAGGCTCATTCTTTCAATTTCACTGGAATAGGGAATTTCCGTGGACAGCATCTCGGGAAACCTCTCGCGGCTGCTCGCGATCACGTCAAGATGCAGCGATTTTCGCCGGTCCACCATCGAGAAAAACGGCAGTAATACCAAGTCCGTCCAGCCGTTCGCCGCAATGAAGTCGCGCAACTGCGCGAGCATGCGCACCGACAGAGGCGTGGGCAGCATAGGCACCACCACCGCGTCCGCCGCGCGCAGCACATTTTCGGACAGCAGCGA
>JAYTXS010000436.1:0-13252 GCA_043742845.1 Gammaproteobacteria bacterium | reverse complement strand
ACGGCCCGCTCACGGACCTCGGGTGAGAACTTGTTCGACTTGTTCATGGCTCAATCCTCTCAGAGTGTTGAGCCTCCTCAAAAGCCGGGGCGATTCAATTGGCCTCACCGGTTGCTGGCATAAAAGAGCTTGGCCTGGTCCAGAAAAAGCTGAACTGCAGCTGTCGGTATGCGGGCTTTGAGCGTGACGACCGAGACAGGCAAATCGTTTCCGATCGTTATGGGCAGGGCCTTCAGTGACCAGCGTGTCGCATTGAATCTGACAGCAGAAATTGGCAATGCCGTCACGTATTGACCACTGTTTAGCAGTTGCATACGCAATTGCATGGAATAGGTTGTGATGCTCAATTTCGGGGCGGGCAATCCCTGTGCACGAAATGAGTTGAATATGAGTTCGTTGACGGCCGTGCGGGGAGGCGCAAGTATCCATCTTTCACTAACCAAGTCCTCCAGTTTGACAAGGCGCTTTTTGGCCAAGGGGTGGCGCCCACCCACCACGACCTGAATGGCTTCTGCGAACAAGGGGGTTTCCTGCAGGTCGTCGTCGCGCACTGGGCCTGCCAAGCGACCGATCATCAAATCGACGCTGCGATTGCGAAGTTCTTCAAAACGGCTTGCTGCAGTATTGGCCTCGCTGACATCAACGGCCACACGCGGGTAGCGCTCCGCCATGTCCAGAATGATTGCGCTGAGCGCTCCTCCTGCGATGTAAGACTCTGACGCGCCAACCCACACCTCACCTGAGCCAGGATCGGCCAGGCTTTCGAGGTCCCGCAAGGATTGGCGGACTGCGTCAATGGCCACTGCGCCTCGCTTTACAAGCGCCGTTCCAAAGCTCGTGGCGACGACGCCCCGCGTGCTGCGTTCCAGGAGTCGGACCCCAGTGATGGCCTCGAGTTCAGCAATCGACTGTGAAATGGCCGGTTGGGTCAACGTCAGGCGCTGAGCTGCTTTGGCCATGCTGCCCAGTTCAAGCACGGCAGACAGAATGGTGAGGTCCCTGAGCTTGATTTGCCTACTGATCTGGTAGTCAGATTTTTCCGCGAGCAGGCGCATAAGTAAATTTTATACCGATATACGAACACTGGGCATTCTACTTATTGCGCGTTGCGCTCCAAATGCATCTCGCAAGCACGCACCTCATTTTTGGAGTCTTCAATGAAATTTGCCGTCAAAGTCACCACCGCTGTAGCGTTCGGCCTGTTCTGCCAGTTCGGTGTGCTGAGCACTGCACGATCCGAGACGGCCGCATACCCGGCACATGCCGTAAGAATCATCGTTCCTGTGGCAGTCGGTGGCCCTTCCGACGCGGTGGCGCGAATTCTCGCGCAAAAGCTCTCCGCAAGTCTGGGCCAAAACTTCTATATCGAAAACCAGCCTGGCGCTGGACAGAACATTGGCATCGGCAAAGCCGCACGGGCGCCAGCGGATGGCTACACCTTGGTCGTGGTTTCGTCCAGTTTCACGGTCAACCCTTCCTTGTATGCCAAGGTTCCCTACGATCCGCAAAAGGATTTTTCCGCGGTCAGCCTGATCGGTGTGTCCCCGAACATCCTGTTGACGACTCCGTCCCTGCCTGCGACGAATGTGCAGGAGCTGGTTAGCCTGGTCAAGGCGCACCCGGGCAAATACAGCTATGCCCATTCCGGCATCGGCACCACACCTCAATTGGCAGGTGAGCTGTTCAACTTGTCTCAAGGCTTAGATTTGGTCGGAGTGCCCTACAACGGGTCTGGCCCGGCGGTTCAATCGGTCATGGCCGGGCACGCACTCATCGCATTTGCAGCGCTCACCCCCGCAGTTGCGCAGGTGAATGCGGGAAAGGTCCGGGCCCTTGCGGTCACAACGGCCAAACGATCTGCAGCACTACCTGATGTTCCCACCTTAAAAGAAGCAGGTTTGCCAAACCAGGAAAGCGACACGATGACGGGGATATTGGTGCCATCAGGTACACCGGTTGCGGTGATTGATCTTTTGAATTTGGAAGTCACCAAAGCACTGTCCGATCCGGAGGTCAGGTCCCAGTTGACGACACTGGGCATGGACATTGTGGGCAGCAGCCCTTCCGAGTTTGAATCGCGTATCAAAGCAGAATTGTTGAGATGGTCCGACGTGATCCGGCAAGCTCACCTGAGCGCGGAGTGATTGATGGAGCGCAATGCTGCTAGCCAGACTGTAGTTAGCACCGCAACTCCCCGCAGTTTCCACCCAATCGCCTTTTAAATTTCCGGTGCGACTGCTCACCAAAGGACCTTGTCATGAAGAAAACATATCTGCTTAGCCTCGCCGCCATCACGCTGGTCGCTACGGCTGGTTGCATTCGGGAAAGCGTTGCGGTGCAGTCCCCTGCGAAAAAAAATATTGCCGTCGATGAAGCAGCACCGCCATCTTTCTCCGAAAAAATGAAAGAGGCTTATGAAGCACTCAAAGACAAGCCGATACCTGACCATATCCAAGCCTCCTAAAAGACCAAGGCTATCCTTGCGTAAACCGGTCTGTCATGACACTCAGCCAGTTTCAATCTGTTTGTCTGCGACAGCGGCTATTTAGTTCTCAGGATCCACTATGAACAAACGTACATTTCTCAATCTCACAGCGCTTGGTCTGACTAGCATATCTGCGGCCATAGAAGCCGAAGCAGCGATCCCATCGACCCTGCGTGAACCAGCCCTCCTAACGGTCACCGGCACGATTGGGCGAGGCAACCGCGGCGCCCTAGACCCAGTACTGGACCAGATGATGGCCAAGCAACAAATCAAATTCGACAAGGCCCAAGCGTTCGACTTTGCCGCACTCTCAGCGATGCCCGCCGTTACCATCAAGCCCACGTTGGAATACGATAACCAGGTTCACACGCTCAAAGGACCTTTGCTGATGGATGTGATGAAGGCCAGTGGCGTTAAAGTCAATAGCAAGACAGTTCTATTTTTGCGGGCAGTCGATGGCTATGCAGCGCAAATCAGCGCCACTGACGCTGCGCGATACCGATTTATTGTGGCGACTCACTTGGATGGCAAGCCCATGCCGCTGGGTGGACTCGGCCCGCTCTGGGCTGTCTACGATGCAGACCGTTTTGCCGATATGGCCGCCAAGCCCGTGACAGCCCGGTTTGGGTCATGCCCATGGGCGATGTACCACATCGAAGGCAAAGAAATCTGAGCGGACCCCTGACCCTCCCATACAGTACCGCGTAGATTTGATCGATGACCAAAATTGAAATGATCGACCCGGAATCGGTTACCGGGCGAACGAAGTTATTGTTCGATGGCCTCTTCAAGAGAAAAGGCCGCGTCACCAACATGGTGCGGGTACTTGCCAACTCTCAGGCCGCTGTCAACGCCTACTTCAGTTTCAATTCGGCAATGGCAGGCGGAGAGTTACCCGTGGTTATCAGGGAGCGCATTGCGATTGCCGTGGCCCACGCGAATCGGTGTACGACCTGCCTTGCAGCTCATACTCAATTTGGCCGGAATGAGGGACTCTCTGACGCCGAGCTTTACTCTGCCCGCAGCGCAGAATCGGAAGATCCACAGATTGCCACTGCCCTGCGGTTTGCCCTTTCCGTGATGAGAGGCGTAGGGAATGTCAGCGATACCGAACTCATTGAGATTCGGCAGAGTGGTTTAAGCGAGGCGGCAATCATGGAAATCGTTGCTACGGTATTCATTAATGTCTTCACTAATGCGGTTAATCACCTCGGGAAAACAACTCCCGATTACCCAGAAGTGTCGGCGCCGGTTGAACTTTGACCCACCGGGGGTGCGGACAAAAACTTGGACTACCTGAAAGTAGTTCATGTATTCATACGAAGATCGCATCCGAGCGGTCACGCTCTACATCAAGCTGGGCAAGCGCACCGGGGCGACTATCCGCCAGTTGGGCTATCCGACGAAGAACTTTTTGAGGAGCTGGCATGAGGAGTACGAGCAACGCCTGGACCTCCCGAGTTCGACAGTTAAACGCGTAAGTCACTGATCCATATAGGGCTGCGCATCAAACGCTCCACTACAACAGGGTCAGTTGGGTATCGAGATTAGGTTTTGGGATGTCCAGTGCCGCCAGGATGGCGGCGTGTTGCGAGGTGACCGATGACAGTCCGGCCACCGGCTGGCTGTCGTTCAGAGTGATGCGGTGATGCTGAATGCGGCGCAGTTGTGCCAATGCCCGCTCGGGTGATTGCGCCGTGTCACTTGCGTGCAGGCGGGTGCGCATCACCCGGTACAGGATCAGCGCCATGAAGCAGATTGCCGCGTGCGCCCGGATGCGTCCGGGCAGCCGGTGATAAATGGGTCCGATCTCAATCTCCGATTTCAGGACTCGAAACCCTCGTTCGATGTCGGCCAGTGACTTGTATCGCCGCACCACATCCTCAGGCGCGAGATCGGCGACATTGGTCACCAGCAGCAGCTTGCCGTCCATCAGACGCGCGTGCGCCAGGGCGCGCTCATCGATGCCGTAGCTGAACAGCTCACTCTTGAGGTCGACCTTGACGATGCGCGCCAGATGGGCCTCGCACACCTCGTGATAGAAGCGCGCCCGTGCACCGCCGTCAGACAGCTTGCGGCCGCGAACCTTTTTGACGAGGGCCTGATCGCTGTTGTTTTTGCTGTCTTTGCGGTTGTCCTTTGCGCTGTCCTGCGCATCGAGCTTGCCCGTCCATTGCGCGGCCTGCTGCTCGAGCGCCTCGATGCGCCGGTCGCGCTTGGCACCGGCCTCCAACGCAACCTGCGGATCGTGTGCAACCACCAGGCGCAAGTCGTTCCAGCGCGTCTCGGTGACCACCTCGGACGGCGCATCGGCGCACTGCGCCGCGTGCAGTGGACCCAGCAGATCGATGAAGTCCGCATAACGTCGTCCTGGCACGGCCAGGATGAATTCCAGCTGCCCTCCACCTGGCAGCGTGATGGCCTGCAAATCTGCCAGGTTGTCGCTCGAGAGCAGCCCGCGATCGGCCACGGCAATGACGCGCTTGACGGGCAAGCGCTGCACGATCTTCTCGATGATGGGCTTGAGCGTGCTCACCTCGGCCGTGTTGCCATCGAACACCTCGTGATAGAGCGGCAGGCCCTGGGCGGTCTGCACCACGCCGAGCATGACCTGGCGGGCGATGAGCCCTTCTTTGGCCATGCCGAAGTGGCGCAAGTCGCCATCTTGGTGCGACAGGCCGCTGGCACGGATGGTGGTCATGTCGTAGAACACGATGGCCAGATCCTGATCGACCAGCGGGCGCAGCAAGCCGGCGAGCACCGCCTGGACTTCCTCGTGGCTGTCGACCAGCGCGTCCATGGCACGCAGCAAGTGCTGGTGGGTGATCGACTCGCACATGATGCCGGGCAGGCTGACGGTTTCCACCCAGCGCAGCACGCCCAGTTTGGAGTCCGGATCGCACAGGCGGTTGAGCACCATCACGCGGATCAGGGCTTCGACGTCCATGGTGTGGCGGGTGCGCCGGAACAGCGTTCGCAGCCGATCGAAGCCGAGCGAATTCCACAGCTGCGTGAGAGCCCAGACGTCGCCGAAGTCGCGTGCCGATTCGAAGTGCACGACTGGTTGCGCTGCAGCACCAGACGCGCCGCTCGGCCTGCGTGAGACAGCGGGTGATGTAGCAGGCGAGCCAACGGGCTTACCGGTGACACGCAGCAGGCCGGAGATGACGGACTCGAGGCCGCTGTCCATCTGGTCGAGTCGACCCAGGGTGGCCACGGTGCGCTGCTTGGGGCGTCCGGACTCGTCGCGATAGGCTTGGACGAGTTGGACGTATTGGCGCGGGCCGGAGCGGGTGACTTTGATGAACACGCCACTACTCTAACCGATCACATTACCAATATAGGAATTGATAGGAAATAGAAAGACGTGCCATTACCGAGATATCGAAAATCGAGCGCTAAGTCGTTGTTTATATTGGAGTCGAAGAACCCAGCCAGCGATTAACTGTCGAACTCGGGCGCCCACAGCGGCTACGACGAGTTGCAGGACATCGAGTCGGGCACAGCCAAGATCGTCATGCGCGCCACAGGGACGAGCTATCCAGCACATTTTTCAGTGAGCACCTCGCCGCAAAACTGCCAGCATTTCCAGTCGTTGGGCGAGGTGGCCTACACCGGGCGCGGCATCGTTTACCCCTGGATTGCCAACCTGGGGCAGCGTGGCCGCCGCAGCAATCCGTACCTCGTGCACGACGCCAAGCCGGGCGAGCCGTTGCAGGTACGCGGCTACGGTTCCTGCGCCGATGGCACAGGCGCGGGCTACCGCAGCGGAAACTGCGGCCCGGTCACAGTGAAGTTCACGCCACAAGCGGGTCACGGCTACACGGTCGATTTCGTCTGGGGCGACCAGCCGGCTTGCAAGCTCGTTGTGATGGATGCGACCAACCCGGATACGCCAGTTCCCGTTCCAGCTCAAGCGATCCAGGGCTGCGCTGCGCCAGCCTTGCGATGAGCGCCATTGGCCACCTCTCACTATTGCAACAGAACCACGACATTGCGAGCGCCGTGCGCGAAGCTCGCGTGGCAACAAGGGTTCAGCAGTCCATCAGCGTCAGTTTTCCGCAAAGGTGTGAACGACAGACAACGACGGTGTCGGCAGACCTTGCAGCGCATCGGCGATTGCCGTGCTGCAACGGGCTTCATCGCCGACCTGCTCGAAGAGCAAGAGCGCAAGCCGTGCGAGAAACAGCGACTCGCGCTCGGTTGTAGCTTGGGTCACGGCGCGTGCGCACTCGGCGTAGAGCCGATCTCGGCTGTCGGACTTCAGGGTGCTCACGCGTGGCTTTCCTCAACGGATGCGAAAGCGACGGCGCGCCTGAGCGCGTTCGCCAGTGCGTCAGCATTCACAGTGCGCCAGCGCGCCGCGACATGGCCGTCGGGCCGCAGCAGGTAGACCGCGCCTTGTGCCGCACCGAGCGATGCGAGCAGTTGGGCATCGGCACCGTGCACGCGCCGGGTTGTCAGGGGGATGCCGTTGCCGACAGCTTGCCGTGCCTGAGCGATATCGTCCTCTGACACGGGCTCGGGCTCGGGCCCGGGCCCGCTCTCGGACGCGAAGATCCACAGAACGAACGCGCCTGCATCGCCTTGCGCGAGATGACCGCCGGCGAGCGCGAAACCCGGCATGGCTTCGCCCGCGCAGGGTCCTGAGGGGAGTTGGGCGCCATCGCTCGAAAGCGACGAATCCACATAGCGCACTGCTTCGGTTTGACGTGGGTTCACCAACTGCGCAACACCCACGTGCGCGCCGGCCAGCGACAACGCTGCTTCGCGCAACAGTTCGAAACCGCGCGATGGCGGCGACATGAATTCGGTGCTCCGCATCGCGCTCTCGGCATTGATCCGGAAGGCGGCGATACGCTCTTGCGAATAGCTGTTCAGCAGCGCGTCGCCGCCCAGCCGGTTGATCACGTAGGCCAGCTTCCAGGCCAGGTTGTCGGCGTCGTCGAAGCCCGAATTGAGCCCGCGCACGCCGAAGATCGGCAGCGCATGCGCCGCGTTTCCAGCGAAAAGAATCCGGCCATGGCGATAGTCGGCCAGCGTCATCGCGCCGGCGCGGTACACGGAAGTCCACACGGTCTTCCATGGCAGGTGCCCTTCACCGATAGCGTCGAGATGGCGCTGAACGAATTCAGAGACGGCGTCAGGCTGAAGCGCGTCTTCCGTGCGTTGGTCCGCGCGAAGCTGGTAGTCGATGCGCCAGATGTTGTCGGGCTGCCGATGCATCAACACCGTAGCACCGCGATGCCACGGTGGGTCGAACCAGGCGCGCCGCTCGGTGGGCTGAACGCTCGGCAGCTCGATGTCGATAATCACGTAGCGTCCTTCGTACGCCTCGCCTTCGAGGTTCAGGCCCAGCGCTTTGCGCACGAAACTCTGTCCGCCGTCGCATGCTGCGAGCCACAGCCCTTGCAGCTTGTAATCGCCATCCGCATTGCGTACGTTCAGCGCAACACCGTCTGCATCCTGCGCCAGCCCTGTTACCTCGGTGCCCCAGCGAAGATCGATCAGGCCCGGTTGAATGGCATTGCGTTGCTGAATCGCGTCGAGCAGGAACTGCTCGATGTCGTACTGCGCCAGGTTGACCATGGGTGGCAACGTCTGCTTGGTATCCGCCGGCATCTCGAAACGGAACACCTCGTCAGTTTTGTAGAAGCTGCGACCGACCGACCACGGCAGGCCTTTGGCCAAGAACCCTGGTAGCGCGCCGAGCCGCTCCATGAGTTGCAGGCTGCGACGCGAAACGCAAATGGCACGGCTACCGATGCAGACGGTGTCGTCAGCTTCCAGCACGACGCTGTGTACGCCGTGGTTGGCCAAGCCGAGCGCCAGGGCCATCCCGATCGGTCCGCCTCCGGCGATGAGAACGGGATGACGCCCCGGCTCGACCCCTTCGGTCAGCGCCGGCGTTTCCGACGCATAACGAACGTAGCGGAAGCTGCCGACCGAAGGCGTAAGCGCACATGCAGATGTCGAAGTGTTCATGCGATGGGATTGATTCGATGGCGAAACATCCGCAGTGGCCGCTTGGGCTCACCGGGCTCGGCCGTGTGAGGCTCTCGTCACTCAATCCAGATAGCTCGCGTCTCGCTCCCGCATCCATCGTTTCATGGCCTCGAAGAGTAGCGCGGATTCTTCGTTGGATGTCGAAGCCTTCGCATATTGCGCCGCTGCGATCTTGGCAACCTCGGGCGCCATGTACAGCAGCTTCTGGTTGCCCGCGCTCGCCTGGGCCTGGACCTCGCAGGCGCGCTGCAGGTGGTAGTGCAGTGCAAATGCCTCGGCCAAGGTGCTGGCGCACGTCAGCAGTCCATGGTTGCGCAGGATCATGGCTTTTTTGTCTCCGAGATCCCGCGCCAGACGCGCACATTCTTCACGCTCAAGAGTGATGCCTTCAAAGTCGTGGTACGCGAGCGATTCATGAAAGAACGCCGACGTGAACGACAGCGGCAGAAGGCCATCGGCCTGGCAAGCGACGACTTGGCCCGCCGTCGTGTGGGTATGAATGACCGCATGGGCATCGGGCCGCGCCGAATGCACCGCGGAGTGCACGATGAAACCGGCGGGATTGATGCGTGCCGCCGAGCCATCCACCACCCGACCGTCGATGTCGATTTTCACGAGATTGGAGGCGCGTATTTCCCGATACATCAAACCGAACTGGTTGATCAGGAAATGCCGAGGTTCGCCGGGTACGCGAACCGTGATGTGGTTGTAGATCAGTTCGTGCCAGCCGAAGGCATCGAAAATTCGATACACGCACGCGAGGTCTTGACGGGCTTGAATTTCTTGTGGCGACATTGCGGCAAAACGGGTTAACAGCGAACATTTGGGCCCGAGCCGAAGTGCGGCCGGGAACAGGAACGAAAGGTGCACATCTTGCACGCGGACAAGGGTTTTTTCTTAGCGCGTGGCAGACGCATTATTTGGCGACGGCCCCGTTCTGCCAAGCGATCGGAGCCGTGGCCCGAGCCACCGCGCCATGTAGGTTATTTCCGGCATCGGCATGCGTCCTTGGCGCTTGATTTGCGTGCACGACACGGACGAAAGTTATGTACTTAGAAAGCAATTGGAGACGTCAAAATGGACTTCGAAGGCATCTACTGTTTCGACACGGCGTCCGTGCGTTTCGCGTTCTATCCGGACGGCGACGATGGTGCGCGCATCCTCGGTCTGATTTCAGAGCAGACCTTGCGCGACATTTGCGGTGCGCGCGATGGCAGCGCAGAGAGTTTGATGGCGACGTGCCGCGGCCATTTCAGCCTGATTCGGGACAAGGCGATCGAGCTCTACCTGGCAGATCCGTCTCGCGCGGTGGTGCTGACCACCGTCGATTTCGCGCTGCCTGTGGCTCAGGGGGCGCCAAGCACCGCTGCCTCAGCTGCCTCAGCAGCGTTTGCCTGATCGTTCCGACGTTCGCAACGCATACGCGCTGCTCTCCCACACGTCGAAGGCGCACGGCGCCCTTCGCGGCGTTGCCGTTTGCCTCAACAATGGCGGCAAACTCGCGGTCGTTACCGGCGGTTCACGGCCATCGACCATCGACTGAACGCAGCGAAAGACTTCCTCGTGCTTCCAGAAATCCAATCTCCCAATGCCCGGGCGCAGGACGCCTATTTGTTTCGTGAGGGCACGCACGCGCGCCTTTACGATTTGCTGGGATGCCATGTCGATCCCGCGGGGGGCGCATCTTTCGCGGTATGGGCACCCAACGCCGAGGCCGTTTCGGTCGTTGGTGATTGGAACTACTGGTCAGGGGATGCGGACCCGCTGCAACTGCGCGACGACGGCACCGGGATCTGGGAGGGCGCCGCCGGGGCCGCGCAGCCGGGGCAGACCTACAAGTACCGCATTCGCTCGCGTTTCAACGGCTACGTGGTCGACAAGGCCGACCCGGTCGCTTTCTATGCGGAGCAAGCGCCTGCCACCGCATCGCGTGTCTGGTCGCTGGACTACGAGTGGACAGACGATGCTTGGATGGCGTCGCGCGGCGCGCGTAACGCGCTCGACTCCCCGATGTCGACATATGAGTTGCACCTGGGCTCATGGCGACGCAAAGACGGTCAATTCCTGGGCTACCGGGAAATGGCGCGTCAGCTGGCCGACTACATGCAGAAGATGGGTTTTACGCATGTCGAACTGATGCCGGTTACCGAGCACCCGTTTTATGGATCTTGGGGTTATCAGACCACCGGTTACTTCGCGCCTACTTCGCGCTTCGGCACGCCGCAAGACTTCATGTACCTGGTGGACTACCTGCACCAAAAAAACATCGGCGTGCTGCTCGACTGGGTGCCTTCCCACTTTCCGACCGATGAGCACGGGCTGCAGTATTTCGACGGCACGCATCTGTTCGAACATGCCGACCCGCGTCAGGGCTTTCACCCCGAGTGGAGCTCGAGCATCTTTAACTATGGGCGCAACGAGGTCCGCAGCTTTCTGACGTCTTCCGGCTTGTTCTGGCTCGACAAATATCACTTGGACGGATTGCGGGTGGACGCAGTCGCTTCGATGCTCTATCTGGACTACGCACGCAAAGACGGCGAGTGGATTCCGAACAAGTTCGGTGGCCGTGAAAATCTAGAGGCGATCGAGTTTCTGCAAACGCTCAACCGCGCTGTGTACCGCGAATTTCCCGATACCGTGACGATCGCTGAAGAGTCGACTGCTTGGCCACGCGTATCGCGCCCGACCGATATGGACGGCCTCGGTTTTGGCATGAAATGGAACATGGGCTGGATGCACGACAGCTTGGCTTACATGGAGGAAGACCCTGTCTACCGCAAGTACCAGCACGGTCAGATGACGTTTTCGCTGGTCTACGCCTTCAACGAAAACTTCGTGCTGCCGCTGTCGCATGACGAGGTGGTCTACGGCAAGGGGTCGCTCATCAACAAGATGCCTGGCGACCCGTGGCAGCAGTTTGCCAACCTGCGTGCGTTTTTCGGATTCATGTGGGGCCACCCCGGCAAGAAGCTGCTCTTCATGGGCGGCGAGTTCGGGCAACGCCGGGAGTGGACGCACGATGGTGAACTCGAATGGTGGTCGACCTCGCTCGATGGCCATGCGGGCCTGCAGAACTTCGTGGCAGAGCTCAACAGGGTGTACCGCGAGACTCCCGCGCTGTATCAGTTGGACTTCAGCGCCAACGGCTTCGAGTGGGTCGCGGCTGACGACGCGGATGCCAGCGTGTTCGCCTTCTTGCGCAAATCGCACGATGGCAGTCCTCCGGTGCTGGTGGTGAGCAACATGACACCGCTGCCCCGCAGCAACTATCTGCTCGGCGTGCCGTTGGGGGGTGAGTGGCGCGAACTGATCAATAGCGATGCCGGTGAATTCGGCGGCGCGGGATGGGGCAACCTGGGCGGCGTCGAGTCGTCGCCAATTCGCTCCCATGGTCGGCCGCATTCCGTTTGCTTGACCTTGCCGCCCCTTTCGACCCTCATTCTTCAATACGTTCCCCATGCCGCAAAAGACAGCGCAATCCTCTGAGGTCGCCGCCGTTTCAAAACGCCTGGTGCTGCTGCCCGACAACGGAGGCAACGGCCGTGTGCGCGCGGTCATCGATGCGGTGTTGCCTGCAGTGGACGCGGGTCGGTTCGCCGTCAAATGCGTGGCCGGCGACACCGTGCTCGTCACCGCGCATTGCTTCACCGACGGCCATGATGTCGTGCGGGTGATGCTGTGCTGGAGTGCCGACACGGGCGCAGGTGCGCGTGACTGGCACGAGGTGCCGATGAAGGCGCTCGTCAACGATGTGTGGGAAGCCGGATTCGCACCGCCGGCGACAGGGCGCTTCGTCTACACCGTAGCCGCATGGGTCGACCCGTTCGAGTCTTGGCATCACGAGATGGTGCGGCGCGTCGAGCCTGAAGACATTCGCATCGCATCGCAGGTCGGCGTCATCGACATCACGGCCGCCGCGGAGCGGGCGCAGGGTGCGGATCGCGCAACTTTGAGGCGCTGGGCCACATCACTTCAGGCCGCGGCGGCCGACACAGAGCACGATGCGAATGCGCTCAAGGCGCTGGCGCTGGATGAAACGATGGGCGAGCTGGCCGGCCGCTATCCAGACCGCCGCTTCGAAACGCGCTATGCCATCGAGCTGCCGCTCATCGCCGATCGGAAGCGCGCCCGCTTTAGTAGCTGGTACGAGCTGTTTCCGCGCTCGGCGTCGCCCGAGCCCGGTCGGCACGGCACCTTCAAGGATGTTGAAGCGCGCCTGCCCGCTATCGCCGGGATGGGCTTCGACGTCCTGTATTTTCCGCCGATCCATCCCGTCGGTCGCATGCAGCGCAAGGGCAAGAACAATTCGCTGGTCGCCGCCGCCGACGATGTCGGCAGCCCATGGGCGATCGGTGCGGCCGAGGGGGGACACAAGTCGATCCTGGCGGCGCTGGGCACGCCGGCCGACTTCAGGCAACTGCTGCACAAGGCCAGCGCTCTCGGCATGGACATCGCGCTCGACATCGCTTTCCAGTGCGCGCCCGACCATCCTTACGTGAAGGCGCATCCGGCATGGTTTCGCTGGCGTCCCGACGGCACGGTGCAGTACGCCGAGAACCCGCCCAAGAAGTACCAGGACATCTATCCATTCAACTTCGAGAGTGAAGATTGGCGCGCGATGTGGGCCGAACTCAAGAGCGTGTTCGACCACTGGATCGGCGAGGGCGTGAAGATCTTTCGCGTCGACAACCCGCATACCAAAGCCTTTCCGTTTTGGGAGTGGGCGATTGGCGAGGTCAAGAACGAGCATCCCGACGTGAT
>JAYTXS010000435.1:0-5611 GCA_043742845.1 Gammaproteobacteria bacterium | reverse complement strand
GGACCACGGGCACGAACACCATTTGCGCGATGCGGTCGCCGGGATTGATGGTGAACGGCGCCGCGCCGCGGTTCCACACCGACACCATCAAGGGTCCCTGGTAGTCCGAATCGATCAGACCCACCAAGTTGCCGAGCACGATGCCGTTCTTGTGGCCGAGCCCTGAACGCGGCAGCAGCACCGCTGCCAGCTCCGGGTCCGCAATGTAGATTGAAATGCCGGTAGCGATGAGTTCGGCGCTGCCGGCGGCGAGGATGAGCGGGGCATCGATGCAGGCGCGCAAATCCATGCCCGCCGAGCCTGAGGTCGCGTGCTGGGGCAGAGGGAATTCCCGCCCGATGCGCGGATCCAGAATCCGCAGCTTCACGGTACGTTGCACAGGTTAGCGCCGCGCGCGGCGGGCGCGCACTCGATCCCGCGGCAGCGCGGCGACAGCGCGACGTTTGCGCGATCCGCGCCGGGGACTGCCGTCGGGAGGCGGCAGGCGGCTCGCGATCAGGGCGATGAGCTGTCGCGCCACATCGATCTTCGGTCCCCGCGTCACCTCGACTTTGCCGCCGGGCCAAATGACGGTCAGCGCATTATCGTCGCAATCAAAAGCAATGCCCTCTCCCACTTGGTTGGCGGCGATCATGTCGAGTTTCTTGCGCTTGAGTTTGGCGCGCGCATTCTCTTCGACGTCGTTGGTCTCGGCCGCAAAGCCGACGACGAACGGCCGCTTGGCCATGTCCGCAACCGACTTGACGATGTCCGGGGCAGGCTCCAGATTGAGCTTGACCGCCACGCCTTGCTTTTTGATCTTTTGCTTGGCAACGGTTACCGGCTGAAAGTCGGCGACCGCCGCTGCCGCGATGAACACATCAGCGTCCGACACTTGGCGGTGTACCGCGGCATACATGTCTCGTGCGCTCTCTACATTAATGCGGGTGACGCCGGCGGGCGTCGGCAATTGCACCGGGCCGCTGACGATGGTGACGTGAGCTCCGGCTTCGCGGGCGGCCGCGGCGACGGCAAACCCCATTTTTCCGGAGCTGCGATTGGTGAGGTACCGCACAGGGTCGAGCCGCTCCCGGGTGGGCCCCGCGGTAATCAAGACATTGAGCCCCGCCAACAAGCCGGCGTTGAGCGGCGGTTCCAGCAGGCTGTCGGCAAGCGCCACAGGTTCCCACATGCGTCCTTGACCGACTTCTCCGCAAGCCTGATTACCCGAATCGGGGCCTAGGATGCGGACGCCGCGGGAGATCAGGGTCTCAACGTTTGCCTGGGTGGCCTTGTTCGCCCACATGACCCGATTCATCGCCGGCGCAAGTG
Source organism: Gammaproteobacteria bacterium (assembly GCA_043742845.1). GTDB lineage: Bacteria > Pseudomonadota > Gammaproteobacteria > Steroidobacterales > Steroidobacteraceae > Bog-1198. Next base: position 4,300 of record JAYTXS010000435.1, on the reverse strand, counting down.
CAATGGGCGCTTCGGTGGCGAGGCACAGCGTGGCCAAGAGGTCATTGGCCTGACCGCCCGCCAAGCGGGCAATGAAGTCTGCGCTCGCCGGCGCGATCAGCACGATCTGCGCCCAGCGGGCCAGCTCAATATGCCCCATGGCGGCTTCCGCGGCGCCATCCCACAGATCACTGCGCGCCGGCCGGCCGGACACCGCTTGAAAAGTCATGGGCGAAACGAATCGTTGCGCCGACTCGGTCATCACGACTTGCACATCGGCACCGCGTTCGATCAGGCGGCGCACCAAGTCGGGACTCTTGTAGGCGGCGATGCCGCCCGTGACACCCAGTACTATTCGAGTCTTCGAGGTCAATGGATGCCCTTCAGTTCTTTGAAGCGCGCGATGTCGCTCTCGAATTGCTTGCGCATCGTGGTTTCCTCGCTGCGCTTCTCGCGCAGGTTCTGTTCTTGCGTGCGAATGTCATTATCCACCCGAACCAAGTCCTCGGTGAGCTGGTCCGGCATGGGCGGAGCCTTCGCATCGCTGTTGTACGGCCTGAAGTGCATGCTGTTGATGCGCAGTTTGTTCAGCTTGCCGTTCAATGCTTCGAGAAAGCTCGAAGTGACCTTGATCTGGTCGGTGACCAGCGTCACCCGCTGATCGCGCAGGCGTTCGATTTCCTGCACCGAGGCATAGGTGCTCATCAAGTTCCGGTCCCGATTCTGGCTCTGCTGCACTTCGAGCTTCTTTTGGTCCTCGGCGGCGAGCTGCTCGGGGCTTTTCTGGGCATCGAGTCGATTGATCTCGATACCCTGAGAATTCATGAGGTGTTGCTCTTGGCCCGCATATTCCGGTGGGATGCGGTCGCCGTAGTGGGTAACTCCCTGCGCATCCACCCATTTATAAAGGGTGCGTCCGTTTCCGGTGGCGGCCAAGGCGGGAGAGCCCGTCAAGGCGAGCAGCGCGACAGCGCACAGGATCCAAGCGACGTTCTTCAAGCGCATATCCTCAAGGGAAGCGGCTGCCATTGTGCGGGGACTGCCCTGTGTTTTCCAGGGGCCACGCCTCAATCTGTGAGCCCGTAGCGCTGCCGGTAGCTTTGCATCCTTTCCAGGTCGTCCTCGCGCCCCTGCAGGGCCGTATGCTGCATCAAATCCGCCAGATTGATGACCGAAACCACCGGAATGGCATAGTGATTGCGCACCTCTTGAACCGCCGACAAGCGGCTGTCGGGGGCGCGTTCCTGACGATCCAGGGCCAGCAGCACGCCGGCCACTTGCGCACCGGCCGCCCGAATGATGTCAATGGATTCGCGGATTGCAGTGCCCGCCGTGATGACGTCGTCGATGATCAACACCCTATTCTTGAGCGGGCTGCCGATGATGCTGCCGCCTTCACCATGGTCCTTGGCTTCCTTGCGATTGAAGGCAAACGGCAGGTTGCGGCCTGCCTGCTCTGCGAGCGCGGCCGCCGTGATGGTCACCAACGGAATGCCCTTGTAGGCAGGGCCGAATAACATGTCGAACTCAAGGCCGGAGGCGTCGAGCGCCGCCGCATAGGCGCGCCCCACGGCGCCGATGGCAGCGCCGGTGTTGAACAGGCCGGCATTGAAAAAGTACGGACTTTCGCGGCCCGACTTCAAGGTGAAACTCCCAAATCGCAGCACGCCCAATCGTACGCACAAATCGATGAAATCAGTTTGGTATGCCAGGCTCATGGGGACTGATATTATCGCGCGCAATGCGCAGCGTCATGTCGAATGGACTTAAGCACGTTTGACCGAGGCGGTGAAGCCAACCTTGCGGCAGGCGCTGGGCGACAAACGCATGGCGGCGGTTCTATTTTTGAGCTTCGCGTCCGGCCTGCCGTTCAATCTGACGAACTTTACCCTGCAGGCCTGGCTGGCGTCCGCCGGGCTCAGCATCGCAGCCATCGGCATATTCTCGCTGGTGGCGCTGCCGTATAACTTCAAATTTCTGTGGGCGCCCCTGCTGGATCGCTACTTACCGCCGATCTTCGGCCGACGCCGCGGCTGGATTTTGATCTTTCAAGCCGGCTTGGTCGTTTGCATCGGCGCCATGGGGTTTTGCTCGCCGACGAAAGCACCCTACGTGCTCGGCTCGGTTGCCGTGTTGCTGGTCTTTCTCTCCGCTTCACAGGACATCGTGATCGACGCGTATCGCGTCGATGCCATTCCTCCGAGCGAGCGCGGCCTCGCCGCGGCCGCGGCCGCATTCGGCTATCGCACTGCGGCGATGCTGGCGGGCGCGGTGCTCGTCTACGTTGCCGCCAATGTCGGCTGGCAGCTCGCCTTTCTATTCGTCGCCGGCCTCATGGCGGCCACCATGGTGGCAACCATTCGGGCGCCGGAGCCCGCAGTGCCGGGTCAGGCGCCGCGCAGTCTGGCGGACGCGGTGTGGCATCCCTTGCGCGCGCTGCTGGCGCAAAAAGGCATCTGGGGATTTTTGGTGCTGGTGCTGCTCTACAAGGTGGGCGATGCGCTCGCGCTCAGTCTGTACAGCACCTTCATGCTGCGAGGGGTCGGATTTTCTCTGCATGAGTTGAGTATTGCCGGCAAACTCAATATGACCATTTCCACCATGATCGGCGTCGCCTTCGGCGGATTCATGTACCTGCGATGGGGCGTGTACCGATCACTCCTAGTGTTCGGAATAGGCCAGGCGCTGACCAACTTGCTGTACATGTGGCTGGCTTTGGCGGGCAAAAAACTCTGGCTGCTGGTGCTGGCCACTTCCTTGGATACCATGATCGGCGGCATGGGTCAGGCGGCGTTCGTGGCCTTCCTGGTATCGCTGTGTTCGGCCGATTTCAGCGCCACGCAGTACGCGCTGCTGTCCGCGCTCGCCACCCTGCCGCGAAATGTGACGGGTTGGTTCGCCGGTCAAATCGTGCCCGTCGTCGGCTGGGCGAATTTCTTTGTTTTGACCTGCCTGATCGCAGTGCCGGGGCTGATATTGTTGGTCATCCTGCGCCGGCCGTTGAATGAATTGGGCGCGCGCGAAGCAGCGAAAGCCTAACCGCAACCGCGCCTTGTGAAAAAAATCTAACGGCGCATGGACCGGTCGTGCGGAGAGGACCAGAGGCTGCGTCCCGTATCCTCGAACTCGCGATCCAAGTCCTCGGCCCCCATATCCACGGCACCTGACCAATCCTCCGGCGCGTCCGCCGCATCAATGAGCTCGTCCAGCAGATTCTCGTTCCAGGAATCGAATTCCATTTCCGCGACGGTACCGTCGAAGTATTGAATCTCGATGGTTTGATCTTGGTCGTCGATCGCGACTACCTCAAAGAGCTCGTTGGTACCGCCCCGATACCACTGACCTACGATCGGCTTGATTACGTTCATTGCCGTCTCCGTCTGTTATGCTCAATTGCATTCAACTCCCAATAAAACATTCACGCAATATGTAATTTTTGCGCGCAGCAACATCGCTAGTGCTAGAACAACTCGTCAAATTCTTCGTCGTCTTTTTCGTCGTCGTCGATCCCATATCGCTGATTCCATTGTTCGCTGGGTTGACGCAGGGGGCGAGCGCCCGCTACAAGAAAAAAATGGCCGGCAAATCAACCCTGATCGCCGTAGCGATCAGCATCCTGTTCGCGTTGGTCGGCGCAAAGTTTCTCGACATCATGGGGATTTCCCTCAGTTCGTTCCGCATCGCGGGCGGCACGCTGCTGTTTCTTATTGCGCTCGATATGGTGTTCGCGCGCCCCTCGGGCACGCGCTCGACCACCACCGAGCGGGAGGAGGCCAAGCAACGGGAGGATATTTCGGTGTTTCCGCTGGCGTTTCCCTTCATGGCGGGCCCGGGTGCGCTGGCGACGATCCTGCTGTCGGCCGGCGAGGTCGGCGAAAAACCGCTGCTGTTCACCGGCTTCCTCGGCGTCGTCGCATTGGTGTTCGTCGTGTGCTGGATATTGATGCTCGCGACGCCGCGGCTAATGAAGGTGCTGGGCGTCACCGGCGCCAACGTCGTGAGCCGGCTCTCGGGCGTGATTCTCGCCGCCCTCGCCGTACAATTCATCGTCGATGGACTGCGCGGCAGCTTCCCGACGATGGGTAGCTAACTGACGGTCTTATCGCTTCTTGTAGGCTAAATCCCACACGCCATGCCCGAGGCGCTCGCCGCGCCGCTCGAAGCGGGTCGGCGGCCGGAAATCGGGGCGCGGCACATAAGTGCTATCCGCACTCAAGGACTTCAGTTGCGGGGTGTCGTTACATACCTGCAGCATCTGCTGCGCATAGGCCTGCCAATCGGTGGCCAAGCGCAGGACTCCGTCGGCGCGCAGTTTTGCTGC
>JAYTXS010000434.1:0-3394 GCA_043742845.1 Gammaproteobacteria bacterium | reverse complement strand
CCAACGACCGGTGCTGCAACGTCGCGCGGCGTGCCTTCGCTCGGCGCCACATGCATGCGAAAGCCGGGAGCGGCATTGACTTCACAAATACCGCCGCCGATGCTGCGGTAGCTTTCGGTAATATTTTTCGAGAGAAAGTCGACGCCGCCCACGTCGAGGCCGATGGCGCGAACGGCGCGCTCGGCCATTTCGCGATTATCAGGATGAATCACATCAGTGACGTCGGTGGCAGTGCCGCCGGTGGACAGGTTTGCGGTGGAGCGTAGATAGACGATGTGTCCGGAGCCGGGCACCGAATCGGCCTGCAGTCCCACCTTCTCGAGCATTTTCTGCGCCTGCGCGTCGAGTTCGAGGCGCGTCAGCACTTTTTCGTGTCCCACGCCGCGCCGCGGATCCTGGTTCACCACCTCGATGAGCTGCGCAATCGTATGCCGGCCATCGCCCACGACATGCCCGGGCGTGCGTCGGGTTGCGGCCACCAATTCTCCATTCACCACCAGCAGCCGATGGTCGTCGCCCTCGAGGAAAGTCTCGACGATCACGGAACGAGAATGCTCTCGCGCCATGATAAAGCCCTGGGCCACCTCTTCATCCGTCATGAGCCGAATCGAGATGCCGCGGCCGTGGTTGCCGTTGTACGGCTTGATGACGACGGGAAAGCCAATGCGGTGCGCGGCCCGAACCGCGTCCTTTTCGTTCTGCACCAGCTCCTGCTTGGGCACCGGAAGGCCGAGTGTCGCCAGTATCTTGTTGGTCTCTTCCTTGTCGCTCGCCAATTCCACCGCGATGTGCGAGGTTCTGCTGGTGACCGTTGCCTGGATACGCTGCTGGAATTTGCCGTGGCCCAGTTGCACAAGCGACTGATCGTTGAGTCGCAGCCACGGAATGCCATGATGCTCGGCGGCGCGCACCAGCGCGGCAGTCGAGGGTCCCAGAGCCCGGCGCTGTGCGAAGCGGATGAATTCATCGCGTGCTTCTTGCCAGTTCCAGTCATCCGGTACGGAATCGGCCGGCCGAATCGCCGCCGGTAGCAGCGAAGACAGCAGTCTCAGCGCGAGGTCGCCCGCCGCAATCCCTTCATCGCGCTGCGCGTATTCATAGACCACGGTGTACACACCGGGTGGGCCGGCACTGCGGGTCTTGCCGAAGGTCACTTCTTCGCCCGCCATGTTCTGCAATTCGATGGCCACATGCTCCAGAACATGGCCGAGCCAAGTGCCCTGATCCTCGCGCATACGCCGGAAGAAACCGCCGGGCTCCTTGTAGGAGCAGCCGTGTTCGGCGAGACCGGGCAGGGCGACGGCCAGGGCATCGACGAACGCCGGGCCTAGGCGGCCGGTGGGCCAGGCTTCGAGGGCGCCCAAGTCCAACTCCAGGCGAATGACGGGAAAGCGCGCGTACAGGGATGGGCCGACATAGACCGAACGATCGAGAATGCGCATGGCCTTGCTCCGCCGCTGACGCGGCTGTGTTATTCCTTAGCGTGCACCAGCCCACCAGCCTGTGCCAGTCGTGTGTGTAGGTTGAATGTCGCACCCGCGACCAGAATGTGCAACTTCAGGCCGAGCATGCAAACCGGCTGCCCTTCACTCACTTCCCCGATGGAGGAATAGCTGACGTCGGCAGCGTCCACGACCGTGATTCCGCCGCTGCCCTCCACTTCGATGGTCTCATCCGGGCCGATGAAGGCGGCCGTGTCTTCGTCGAGGCCGATGCCGACAGCAAAGGGATTGTAGGCCAGCGCGGTAATCAGTCTCCCGAGACGGTCGCGCTGGCGGAAGTGCTGGTCGATGATGAAGCGATTCGTGAGTCCGAGGCCCGGCGCCAGCCGCACGCTGCCGGAGATGACCGAGGAACCCTCGTCGCCGAACGCGATCATGTGCTCGCTCAAGATACTGGCGCCGGCACTGGTGCCCCCGACCGTGACGCCGCGGGCGTTGCGCGCGCGGATGAGCTTCGCCACCGCAGTGCCGCCGAGCAGCGTCGTCAGCCGCAATTGATTGCCGCCGGTGAAGAATATGCCGGTGGCCTCCTCAATGCGCTGCAGCCGTCCGGCTTCCTGGCAATCGCGGCGCGTGTCGAAGTCCATGACGGTGACCTGCTCGGCGCCTAAGTCCTTGAACAGCTTCTCATAGCGCGGGCCGGTCTCATTCATGCGGCTCGCCGTAGGAATGACGACGATGTCGGCGTGCGCGCCGCCGGAAACCCGGATAAAGCGTTCCAGGATGTGGCGGTCATTTTCCTTATTCTCGGCACCCCCGATCGGTACGATCCAACCGCGGGTCTCGCCTTGAGGAATTTTGCTTGGCATTCGCTACGAGCCCCAGTGGTTTTAAACGACCGCGACGGTACCATGTCACCGAAGAATTGCCTCAAGTTTAAACGACGCCCGGTGACCGACGAGTACGTGGGTCCGGTGCTCACTGATGGTCGCGGGGAATCGGTTCCTGCCAGGTTTTGGTGCGAATGACCGCGCCGTCCCGCAGCAGGGTGCGGGTGTACTTATAGAAGAACGTCTGGGCATCGCTCGACACATCGAGTCGGCCACGCCAAGTGAGTACGTGATCCTTCACGGCTTGGATGTACTCTGAATCACCGCGCACGCTAGCCAGCTCCGGATGTGCATCATCGATGTCATAGGTGAGCTGTTCCGTGTGATCGAATCTTCCCCAGGGATAGGAGACGGCGGTCTGGCCCTTCCAGATTACCGTGCTGCGCTGCCTGGCTTCGTCGCGTAATACCGTCCATTCACCGGGCCATGCGCTGCCTGCTAGGGCGGTGATACCCGTGGGTGCCTCGATGGGTTCCGGCGCGGCGAATTGCGGCGCTTCGGGGCCGCGCAGTGGTACGCGAGGCAGGGTGATTCGCGACGCGGCCTCGCCGCCCAATTGCACGGAGGTAGTCATTGGATAAGGAGTGGGCCAATTCATGGGCCAAAGTGCGTTGGAAACAGCGACGCGAATGCGGTGCCCTTTCGGAAATACCCATGACGTCAGGTGTAAGCCTAAGGACAGGTCATACGCCTTGCCCGGCACCAAGTCCTTCGGGTCGGACATGGAATCGCGTTGAGCACCGTTGATGCCGGCGCCCGTCACCATGGTCACGCGCCCATCGGGCGCGACGTCCGACAGGCGCACGAACCAATCGGCCAGCCGCGCATCCGCCGCGACTCGCAGATTGACGCGGGGCAAACCCATGATCGCGACTTCGTCTGAGAGAGGTTGCGAGTCATAGGTGAGGCTAAAAGCATCGACCGGCCGCTGGTCCGTCAGCAACTCTCCCCACCAGAAGCCTGCTTCAACCCCTACCGAAGGCACGTAGCGCAGTTGGTCCTGTCCGCTATCCGGGGTGGCGCTCGCAGAGAGGCGATGATCGGGCTGCAAGTACAGGGTCA
>JAYTXS010000433.1:0-2375 GCA_043742845.1 Gammaproteobacteria bacterium | reverse complement strand
TGCACGCTCCTCGCTCCGCACTCGCAGCCATAGCGAAGCTGTTGCCGGGCACGGAGGCACCGACGGTGATTCCCCTGGAAGGCCGCGGCGACCGGGTGGCGGTCCATGCGGTCTGCCGCGAGAGCGTGTTCTGGGAAACTCTCGAAGAGCTGAAGGGCGTCGGCGCCACCTCGGTGCTGGTTCTGCCGGTCGAGAAAATGCTGGCCTGAGCAAGGCTCGAATCCTCATCATGCGTATTCTCGACTGGAATTTCCTTTCCGTGACACAGCGCGACCAGGCGCTGCGCCGTCCGGCCCAGCAGCACGCCACCGCCACGCAGGCGGCCGCGCAAGCCATCATCGCGGCGGTGCGCCGCGACGGCGACGCCGCCGTGCAGGCGCTGACCGAAAAGTTCGACGCGGTTAGACCGTCCGGTGTGCGCGTGACGACACAAGAATTTGGCTTCGCCGAAGGCAGCCTCAGCGCTCCCCAAATCGTTGCGATAGAACGGGCGATTGCCGCCGTGCGTCAATTTCACTCGGCGCAGACAGCCGCCCCGCTGCGCATGGAAACCGCGCCGGGAGTGATGTGCGAGCGCTTCAGCGTGCCGATTCACGCCGTTGGCTTGTATGTCCCCGCCGGCGTCGCGCCGCTGCCGTCCACCGCCGTGATGCTGGGCGTGCCTGCTGTGCTGGCCGCCTGCCCGGTGCGCGTCATGTGCACGCCGCCGAATCGCGCGGGCGCAGCGGACCCCTCGGTATTGGTTGCCGCACGCAAATCCGGAATCGATCAGGTATTCAAAGTGGGCGGCGCGCAGGCCATCGCAGCCATGGCCTACGGCACCGAAACCATCCCAAAGTGCGACAAGATTTTCGGGCCTGGCAATGCCTTCGTCACTGCCGCCAAACTCCTGGTCGCACAAGACCCCGCCGGCGCGGCCGTGGATCTTCCGGCCGGACCGAGTGAGGTGATGGTGATCGCCGATGACAGCGCGCGGGCGGAATTCCTCGCAGCCGATCTGCTCGCACAAGCCGAGCACAGTGCCGACGCACAGTCGCTGCTGGTCACGACCTCGCTGTCCTTGGCCGCGGCGGTGGCGGAACACGTGCGCCACCAGGCGGCCTGCCTATCGCGCGCCGACATATTGGCAAAATCGCTCGAGCACATGCGGCTACTGGTGGTCGATACGCTCGAGATCGCATTCCAGATTGCCAACACCTATGCTCCCGAACATCTATTGCTCGAGATACGCGAACCGCGCCGCTGGCTTGGCCACGTGCGCGCCGCGGGCGCGGTATTTCTTGGCCATTGGTCGCCGGAATCGATCGGCGACTACTGCGGCGGACCCAATCACACGCTGCCTACCTATGGCTACGCCAAGGCGTATAGCGGCCTTGCCCTGGAAGATTTTCAGAAACGGATCACCGTGCAGGAACTGACCCCCGCGGGGCTGCGAGAACTGGGCCCGACGGCACAGATCCTGGCAGGCCTCGAAGGGCTGGACGCGCACGCCGCGGCAGTGACCATTCGGCTCGCCGCGATTCAGGCCGCCGCTGCAGGCGGCGCCCGATGAACGCCATCCTCGATCTGGCCCGCCCTGAGATCGTCACGCTCAAACCCTATGCTCACGCAGCTTGGCTGCCGTCGCTGATGCGAATGCATGCCAACGAAGCGCCCTGGCGACCCAGCGGCGATACGACTGCGGCCGGCCTGAATCGTTATCCGGAGCCGCAGCCGCATGCACTGATCGAAAGGCTGGCCGCCCTCTACGGCGTACCTGCCGCCAACGTACTTGCAACCCGCGGCGGCGACGAGGCCATCGACGTGCTGTCGCGCATCTACCTGCGCGCCGGCACCGACGCCATCCTTCAGTGCACGCCCACCTTCGGCATGTATCAAGTTGCTGCTGGTATTCAAGGCGCCGACGTCGTCGAGGTGCCTCTGCGGCGCGAACACGGTTGGGCGCTAGATACCGAGCGCCTGCTGGCTGCATGGCGGCCGCACATGAAGCTGGTGTACTTGTGCTCGCCGAACAACCCCACAGCGAATCTGCTCGACACCTCAGCCCTGGAAGCGATTTGCATGGCGCTCGACGGCAAGGCAGTCATCGTGATCGATGAGGCGTACATAGAGTGGTCGGGCTCGCCAAGCCTGACACGCTGGCTTACGCGCTTCCCGACGCTGGCCATCTTGCGTACCCTGTCCAAGGCCCATGCGCTCGCCGGTGCCAGAATCGGCGCCTTGCTGGCACACCCGTTGCTGATCGAGCTGGCGAAACGAGTCGTACCGCCCTACTCCTTGGCCCAGCCGGCCGTCGAGGCGGCCTTGCGGGCCTTGGAACCTACCGAACTCGCCGCCTCGCAACTGCGGCTCGATGCGCTGCTGACGGAGCGTGA
>JAYTXS010000432.1:0-2652 GCA_043742845.1 Gammaproteobacteria bacterium | reverse complement strand
CTTTCACCTCCGGCTCCTAACGACTCGGGAGTAGCGGCCCCCGGGGGCGGCCTGAACGTGGCCTTCGAGCTCGAGGATCAGCATCATCGAGGACACGGCTGCTGGTTTAAATCCGGTACGAACGACCAAACCATCGAGGTCCGCAGGATCAAAGCCGAGCGCATCTAACAAGATTTTGTGTTCCTTGTCCATGCCCGATACGAGGGACGAGCCTCCCGCGGTCCCCGCCACGGCGCCCGAAGCTGTGTTGCCAGCGGCTGTTTCGACCTGCGCGAAGAATGCCGAAAAGTTCAACTCGCTCAATATGTCATGTGTGGTTTCGGTCAGTTTCGCACCCTGCCGAATCAGTTCGTGGCAGCCCCTGCTCAAGGGATTGTGAATGGATCCGGGAATGGCGAACAATTCCCTGCCCAAGTCGGCAGCCAGACGCGCGGTAATGAGAGAGCCGCTGCGACGTGCCGCTTCGACCACCAGCGTGCCAAGGGAGAGTGCCGCGATGAGGGCGTTTCTCTGCGGAAAATGCTCTCGCCTGGGGGCAGCACCCAGCGCAAATGCGCTGACCACCGCTCCGTGCCGCTGAATTTCCGCCGCCAAGGACCGATTGGCCTCGGGATAAATAACGTCGGCGCCCGACCCGAGTACGGCCAGCGTGACACCCTGCGCCATCAAGGCACCGCGATGTGCGGCGCTATCGATACCTACGGCCAGCCCGCTCGTGATGGCCAGGCCTCGCGCGGCCAGATGCTCGGCGAATTCTTGGGAAGTGGCGCGACCTTGGGGCGAGGGATTGCGGCTGCCGACGATGGCCAATTGCGGATCGTTCAATACACTGGGGTTGCCGTCGACATACAGCGCCAGGGGATGGCGTTGTGCCGTCCGCAGCAATGCAGGGTAGCGCGGGTCCGTGAAGGGCACGAGGTGGTGGTGAGGATGTTCCAGCCAGGCGCGCTCCGAGGCGGTGGGCGCCGCGTGCGCGCTGGTGAGGAATTCGCGTGCCAACGCCGGCAATCCGGCGTGCGCGCAGGCGGCGGCGGATGCACTCACCAGGTGCCGGGGCGTCCCGAATACCTGGAGCGCTTGGGAGACGACCGCTACATCGAGTGCGGGTGCGCGCGTGAGCGACACCCAAGCAAGACACTCTTCGCCCGATTGCATCGCGCGGATTATCGGACGGCCGTGTGTATTTGGCCCCCGATATCCGCGCGACTACATGCAGATTTGCGCTACGGGTTCTCGACCCGATCGCCGACCCGAATGACGTTCGAGGCTTCCATGACCAAGCCGTAGCTCAGGTGCTGGAATGTCTTGAAGACCATGAACGTGCCGCTGCGCTCATCCGGGAGGCGCACCTTCTTTGAACCCAGGCGCGAATCACTGTTCAGAAAGCCTCTGTTATCGGTGTCGGCGACGAGTTCGCCCAATTGGTAAATGGCCAGCACGTTGCCGGGCGCCAGCCCGTCGATGACACCGCGATTGATCACCACCACTTCGTACTGACCGATTACGGTTACGCCGTTGGACACCGACATGATACGGCCGTTGGTTTTGTTCTTCGGTGCGCTGGGGATGAAGTCCAGGGGCACATCGACGCCGCCGACGAACAATTTATCCCCGGCTTCGGTTTCGCGTGCCGATTCGGTCATGATGAGGGTGACGGGGTCGCCGCCGCGTGTGACGTGGCCGGCGCCGGTGAAAATGCCGTCGTAGCCCACGATGCGATTGTCGTCGGGATCGCGCAGTGCGTCGCCGACACGCACTACGTTGTAGTGAGTGCCGACTGCCACGGGACTGGTGAAGCCGCGCGCGTACAGGGTATCGCCATCAGACATGACGACGTGCAAGTCGCGGGTGGCCAGCACGTAGGGCGCGCCTTGGATCTGTTCCTGGGTGAGAACCGATGGCTTGGACATGAAGGCCGCTACGGTTTCGTAAGGAATCGAGGTTACCGAGCCTTCGAGCGGCTGGCTGCGAACCCGCGGCAGCACCCGGGCGAAGTCGCCGCGCTGCAACGTAATGGTTGGCCGGCCCTCGATATAGACCAGGCGCAGGGTGTCACCCGGATAGATCAAATGCGGATTATGGACCTGCGGATTCACTTGCCAGATTTCGGGCCAGAACCATGGGTCGCGTAAAAAGACCTTGGCAATCCCCCACAGGGTGTCGCCGTGCTTCACCACATAGCTGTCCGGCGCATTGGGGTTCATGACCGGCCCTCCACCCGAGGACTCGGACGAGGCTGCCGTGCTTGGACCCGCGTCTACGGCCGCCTCCATTGCACTTCGATCGTCGCCCACGACGGTGCCCTGCTCGGTGGGCTCAGGGACGGAGTTGGCTACCGGCACGGGCGCGGCCATCGGCCGATCCGACTGGCACCCAGCGGCTATCGCCGCCGCCAAAGTGAGGGCAATTAATTTAGACCATTCCATTCGTTTCGCTCCCGTGGCCTTAAGCTTGATGTCGCTGGCCGACTGGTATACTGCCGAGCCGCCGCCAAAGACTGGGACGTATCGCCCGTTTTTGCCGTTTGCCAACGCGCTACACGCTGCCAAACTGGGCATTAAGTTAAGCAGCGGCGGAACTTTAGCAACATTCTTCAGCCAAAAACACGATATTGCTCTCATAACTCCCATGACAAAGCTCGTAATTCTGGAG
>JAYTXS010000431.1:0-4490 GCA_043742845.1 Gammaproteobacteria bacterium | reverse complement strand
CCTGCATTATTTCGGAAAAGAGGAACCTCAGGCGAGTCTTGAGCCGCCCGCCTACTCGCAAAGCGCCAAACCGGAATTCGTCGCTGAGTGCAAACGCATGATGAACGACATCGTCACTTTGCTGGTGCGCTGTGGCGTCAAAGCGCGAGGCGCATCCGTACGTGAGTATCCAACCCGCCGTTCGGACTCGACGTACCCGGCAGCGCAGGACGGCGTGGCACGTACGGAAATTCGTCTCGAGCTGCCGGAAGGACTGTCGTTCGTCGAGCGGGTAGGATATCGCTACTGCATCGACAAGGCGCTGCGCGCCAGTGCCGCCGCCGTCTACTGGCGCACGATTGATACCATTAATCGACAGCGGCTGTGGATGGCAGATCGTCTCGAAGCGCTCCACGGTCAAGTGTCACTGTCGTTTACCCAGACGCGAGCGCTTGCCGCCGCCGAACTGACTGCGCTGGAAACGCCAGTTTTTCCACACTACTCCTTGCTTGAAGGTCACGATCGGTTTACACGACTGCCAATGGCGGACGCGCGTCCCTTTCGGCCGCTGCATCGCGACAGTTGCGATTTTCCCTCCCCGGCAAAGATGTTCCGCGATCTCGGCATCCGCGACTGGTTCGCTCAGCCCGCAGGGACCGGAAATCAGGCAAAGCGCTACTGCACGCCAAAAGACTCACTGAGCATGCCAACTTTAAATCTTAAAGTGGTGGATCGCCGCGCGGCGGGCAAGCGCGCAGTTTACGACCTCGCCGTCAACGATCTGCATGCCTTCGTAGCTGGCGGGGTCTGCGTGCATAATTGCATCGGAAATTCCGGTCCCTTGCGCCCGGAAATATCCGAGGCCGTGAAAAGCGGCGACGTCGTGGCCGCTTCGGTGCTCTCCGGAAACCGCAATTTCGAAGGCCGCGTGCACCCGGAAATTAAAATGAATTTCCTGGCCTCGCCGCCCCTGGTCGTCGCTTATGCGCTGGCGGGAAGCATGGATATTGATATCACCACCGAACCCTTGGGAACAGGCAAGGACGGAAAGCCCGTGTATCTCAAGGATATCTGGCCGAGCGCGGCGGAGGTGGCGGCCGCGGTGAGCGCATCGGTGGATTCGGCCATGTTCAAGAAAGGCTACGCCAATGTGTTCTTGGGAGACGCGAACTGGATTGCGCTCAAGACTCCCGTCGGAAAGATCTACTCCTGGGATGGCAATTCCACGTACGTCAAGAATCCTCCCTATTTCGACGGGATCACTATGACGCCGGCACCGGTCGCCGACATCAAGGGTGCCCGTGCGCTGGCGGTGCTCGGTGACTCAGTCACCACCGACCACATCTCGCCCGCCGGCAACATTTCCAAGTCCAGTCCGGCGGCCAAGTACTTGGTCGCGCAAGGCGTGCAGCCGGTAGATTTCAATTCCTACGGGGCGCGCCGCGGTAATCACGAAGTGATGATGCGCGGCACCTTTGCGAATATCCGGCTGCGCAATCTGTTGCTGCCCGGCACCGAAGGCGGAGTCACCGCGTTCTTGCCCAGCGGCGAACAAATGTCCATCTACGACGCCTCGGTCAAGTACAAGGCCGCGGGCACGCCGCTCGTCATCCTCGCCGGCAAGGAATACGGCACAGGCAGTTCACGCGACTGGGCCGCGAAGGGCACTATGCTACTCGGGGTCAAGGCGGTGATCGCCGAAAGTTTCGAGCGCATTCACCGCTCCAACCTGATCGGCATGGGCGTGCTGCCGCTGCAATACCAGGACGGCCAGAACGCACAGAGCCTCGGGCTCAGCGGCAAGGAGACTTTCGAAATCGCCGGCCTGAATCGCGGCGCGGCGAAGACCGTCAAGGTCATCGCCAAAAGCGACGATGGGAAGACCACGGAGTTCGACGCGCGCCTGCGCATCGATACGCCCAAGGAACTGGACTACTACCAACATGGCGGGATTCTGCAATACGTATTGCGGCAGCTCGCCACCAACAGCAAGGCGGCCTAAATTATGCCACTCACCATGTATACGGCAGCAGTGCCGACCTGTATTCGCGCGTTGAATAATCTCGCGCTCATTCTCGAGAAGAGCGACGCGCATGCGCAAGCGCGCAAGATCGATCCCAAGGTGCTGCTCAACACGCGGCTGTATCCGGATATGTTGCCGCTATCGACGCAGATCCAAATCGCCTGCGACATTGCGCAAGGCGGCGCGGCGCGCCTCGCCGGCGCGGACGTACCGGTGTTCGAGGCGAAGGAACGCAGCCTCGCCGAATGGATTGCCGCCACCCGCGCGACGGTGGCGTATCTCGAATCGCTCAAACCCGCGCAATTCGAAGGCTCCGAGGACCGCACCGTGAGCTGGCAGACCCGCACCTCGACCAAGAGCATGCAGGGCACGCCCTACTTGTTCCATCACGTGCTGCCGAACGTGTTTTTCCACGTCACCACCGCCTACGACATCCTGCGCCAGTCGGGACTTGAAATCGGCAAGATGGATTATTTGGGCAAGAGCTGAGCCGACCACCGCCGGTGGCTATTTCGCCGCCGGCGGTACGCTCCCCGCCTCCACCAGCACCATCTTGGCAGGGTCGATGTGGGTCTTGATGGCGGCATTGACCTGATCCCGGGTCAGCGAATTGACCGCCCCCGCAAACTCATCCAGCCGGTTCACGTCGTAGCCGCGCTGGATATTGGTCAAAATGGCGCCTGCCAGACCGCCGGTGGTGGATAGACCCACCCAGTACGTACCCACCAACCCCTGCTTGCGCGCGGTCAGCTCCTGTTCGGTGACGCCGTCGCTCCACCATCGACCGAGTTCACGCCGGGTTGATGCGATGCCCTTGTCGAGCAGTCCCGGCGCGAAGCTCGCCGCGATATCCCAGCGGCCATCCGTAATGCTGTCATCGGAGACCACGGCCGAAATGCTGTACGTCAATCCTTCCTTGTCGCGCACGATGCCCATCAAACGGCCGGTGAAGCCGCTGCCGAGGATGGCGGTGCCAACCCGCAGTGCCAGCGCATCGGGATCCTTGTAGCGCAAGCCGGTGGGCTGCCCGATGATCACGGTCACACTGGGCTTGTCCGCCAGCGGCACGGTGACTTCGACAGGCGCCCCGAGAACCGCGGGGGTCGCCGGGCGCACATAGTCTTGGCCGCCGCTCCAGCCGGCAAATGCCTTGCCGATCTCGCTCTGAGTTTGAGGCGCATCGACGTCGCCCGCCACGACCATGGTCATGTGCGCCGGGCCGTAGTACTTCGCATAGAAGGCCTTGAGCTCATCCAGGGTAGCGGCCTTCGCCGCCGCCTCGTATTCGGTAACGGTGTGAGGCCGGTTCGGATGGCCCTGAGGGAATGCCGCGCGGCTGAAGGCCTCCTGCGCGCGCGCCTCGGTATTCTGCGCCGAGGCCTGCAGTGCGCCGATGAATTGCTGCTTCGCCTTGTTGAACTCGTCCGTTCGGAATGCGGGGGTCCGCAGCTCGGCGGCGATCAGGCCGACGATCAGCGGCATATCTTTTTTCAAGGACTTGGCGCGAAATTCCACGCTCTGCGTGCCCACGCTGAAAGCGATTTCCGCGCCCACATTGTCGAGTTGCTCGGCGATCGCAAACTTATCCAGAGTCTTGGTGCCGCGGTCGAGCATCATGCCGGCAAGGGTAGGTATGGCGATATTGCCGGGCCCGGCCATGGCGTCGCCCGCGGGCAGCGTTCCGAGAATCACCACCACGTCCTTCACATCGGTGTGATAGGTGATCAAATCGATGCCGGCGATCTGTGCGCGCTGGCTGTGCTCAGCGACATTCGCTTGCGCTGTCGCGCCCGTCAACACCAATGCCATCAATGAATAATATCGCTTCACGGGTTAGTCTCCGTCGGCGGCACCGGAATAAACCAGCCCGTCGTACTCTGATCCTCTTTGAGATACTGCCTGGCAACGCGCTGCACATCGGCGGGAGTCACCAGCCGCACCTTCTGCGGGAACGTCACGTACAAGGTCCAATCGCCGACCGCAATCCACTCATTGATCTCCTCCGCGATCGCAGCAGTTCCATCGTGCTTGTACGCATCGGCGGCAATGTATTGCTGCTTCACGCGCTCCACTTCGGCAGGGGTCACGCCGTCGGTCTTGATCTTGGCGATTTCCCCCAGCAAGGCTTTCTCGACCTGCGCGTGCGTTGCACCCGGCGCCAGCATGGCGTACACGGTGTGCAGCGACAGGTCGTGTAGCAAATCGGTGCCCGCGCCGGCATTCAAGGCCAGCCCCTGATCGACCAACGCGCGATATAGGCGCGCATTCTTGCCCGAGCTCAAAATCGCATCGAGCACATCCAACGCAGGTTGATCGCCGTCGCGGCCATTCGGCACCTTGTGAGCGATGATCACGCTCCCAAGCTCTCCCGGGCGTTTGATGACCACTCGGCGTTCGCCGGTTTGCGCCGGCTCTTCCGTGTAGACCGCAGGAATGGGCGCCGGAGAATGCGGGTACACGCCGTAGTATTTCTTGATCAGGGTCAACG
>JAYTXS010000430.1:0-2723 GCA_043742845.1 Gammaproteobacteria bacterium | reverse complement strand
AGCAAGGTCAGGGGCAAGGCGAGGGCCGCGAGGCTCGCGAGCAGCTGCACACAGGCCTTGCCCACCTCCGGCATGCTCCAGTAATAGCGGATACGGTCGCTTAGGCTGAATTGCAGATCGAAATGCAGGCTATCGGGGTCGAGATAGTACGCCTGCCAGTACTTAGGCTCGCCCAGCATGGTCTCGAGCATGATGTCTTTGAGCGAGCCCTCCTGCGGCGTCAGGCCCAATTCCGCGGCCACGTCCGACAGCGCCCACAGACCTTCGCGCAGCGCGAAGGTCACGCCGGGTCCCACTTTAAGGATGGCGAAGTGATCTTCCACCAAGGCCTTGAGCGCGGCGGGCGTTTGATAGTCGGTGGAATGCGCTTCGAACACCATCCCGGGTACCGGCTCAATGCTGCTGCTCAACGCCGCCGCCTTTGAACGCTGATAGTCGATCACCTGGTGGTGATCGAACTCGACGCCGGGCTGCACCACCAGGCCGATGACGCGCTGCCAGGCCTCTTCGAGTCCGTGGCGCATGAAGGCTGCGCGGTGCGCGTCGAGGGTCGCAGACGCCGCGGCGGGTGTAGTGACGGCGAGTTCACTCAAGGTCTCGTGCGCGCCGCCCGGCACCGGTACTTCGGAGCCGACGATATACACGGGCGGTTCGCCGCCGGCGCTGCGCCACGCCGCTTCCGTGACGGCGGCCAGCGTCGCCGTGCGCTCGGCAATCAGGGCGTCGCCCAGAGCGACAGGATCGCCGGCGCAGGCCATGGAACAATCCAAGTGGATTTTTCGAAAACCGGCCGTCACGTATTCGGCCACCATCACTTGGGACTTCGCCAATGCCGTGGCAGCATCCAGGCTCTGCCAGGCATTCGGACCCAGGTGATCGCCGCCGAGTACCACGCGATGGCGGGGCAAGCCGACAGCGTCCGCTTTGGCAAGCACCAGATCCCGAAATGCCGCGGGGCGCATGCCCGTGTAACCGCCCTCTTGATTGACCTGATTCGAGGTGGCCTCGATCAGCGCCACACCGTTTGAACGCAGCGCCAGGCGCAGCGCCGCTTCCAAAACCTGCGGATGCGCGGAACACACGGAGTAAATGCCCACCGGCGCGCCTGACTTATGGCGGCGAATCAGGTCCAACAGAATTTTCATGCTGGAGTTGCCGCGGCCTTCTCTTCCGGCTCAATGGCAAGCAGCGTCGCGGCAATGACCGCGAGCACGATGCCCGCAACGGTGATGGCATTCGGCATAACGCCCAATACCAGCATGGAGACCACTGCCGTCATCAGCGGCGCGCCGGCGTTGGCGAGCGGGGCTACCACCAGAGCCCTGCCGTAGCGAAAGGCATACACCAACGTCAGCGCACCCACCGCGTTGAGGATTTGCGTGATTGCAGCGAGCCCCGGCCCCTGCCAACCGTAATTGACCGGCACCGAGAAATCCGTCATCCACAAGGCCACAGGAATCAACAACAGCCCGGAGACGGTCATGTAAAAGAATATATTCTCGGCATCCATGGTGCGATTCGCGAGCTTCATGAAGTACGCCTGCACTCCCCACGCTAGCAGAATGATCAGCGCATAGAAAAACCAGGCGACTCCCTGCCCTTGCGTGGCCGACTCGCCGGCGGGGACGTAATTAAAGAGAGGCAGTGCGATCAGCGCCAGCACCACGCCCAGCGCCCCCCACTTAGTCACCCGCTCCTTCAATAAAAGCATCGACAGCCCGATGGTGATCACCGGCGAGAGCGCAATGATGGGGAAGATCAAGTAAGTGGGACCGGTGTGTACTGCATGGAATAGCAGCATCTGGCCGCCTGCGCCGGTGAGGCCGATCAGCGAGCCGAGAAACACCGAACGGCCATCGCGCGTGATTCTCCACCGCACCCGTTGCATGGCGTACAGCGCCGGCGGAATCATGGTGAGCGCCCATACCACATACACCAAGGTTTCGGGAAACCCGAGCCGCGTCGGAAATTCCGCAAACGCACCCCACACGCCCCAAAAAAACGTGGTGACGAGCGCGTAGAACAGCCAGGGTTTGCGCGTCACGCTAGAACCGATACGAGGCGCCGAACACGTAGCTGCGGCCGTAGGCGCTGTAGCCCTGACCCGTGCCGCTGGCACTCTCGCCGATGAGCTGGCCCGGCCCCCAGGGCAACAGAGGATTGCCGTTGAGATAGGTGTGCGCAATGGCATTGGTCAGGTTCTTGCCTTCGACGTACACCTCGAAGCCCTTGAATATCCGATAATGCGCGCTCGCCGTCACCCACGAGAAGGCATCGGCGATGGCCGGCCAACCCGGGACTTCCGTGCACGCCGAGCAATAGGTGGTGTAGCTCGAGGTGTGGTCCCAGTTCACGTCCACGTTGAACGGTCCCTTGTCGTAGATCAGGCTGACCGAGAAGGTGGTGGGCGGCGCTTCGTTGACCGCGCCGGTAGAGTTGCCGAGCTGATCGTAGCCCTTGCTCCAGGTATGGGTGTACTGCATGTGTGTGCCCAGGCCATTGTTGAGGAAGTGCTGCCAGCTCAACTCGACACCGGTATAGGTTGATTTCCCGCCATTGGCCGGAGCGGTGATGGTCCATAGGAACGGCTTCGCCGGGTTGTTGGGCGCACCCGGAGGTCCGTTGTCGTACTCCAATGTGCCCAGATTAACGCTGGTCTGCGTGGCAGTGTAAATGTCGTTGGAGACTTTCTTGCCGAACAGCGCTGCGTTCAGGGCCGCGTG
>JAYTXS010000429.1:0-4240 GCA_043742845.1 Gammaproteobacteria bacterium | reverse complement strand
TCGGCCGCTGCCGCGCACTCGCAGATCTATACCTACGTAGACGCGGACGGCCTGCGGCATTACACGGATGTGCCTGATAACAATCGCTACCGGGTGTTGGTGCTCTCACCGCACGATAGAACTGCGAGCGGCGATCGCTACGACGCAATGTTGCTGGCGAAGGCCGGCCAGTACGACTCCATCATCGAGCGGGCGGCGGTGTCGGCGGCCGTTGAACCTAATCTGCTGCGCGCTGTGATCGTGGTGGAGTCGGGCTTCAATTCGCGCGCCGTCTCGAAGCGCGGCGCGATGGGCCTGATGCAGCTCATGCCGGCGACGGCGACGCGCTACGGCGCGGCCAACCCCTTCGATCCGCACGAGAATGTGCACGCGGGTGCCCGATATTTGAAATTCCTCATCGATCGCTTCGGCCAGGATTTACGGCTGGCGCTTGCGGCATACAATGCCGGCGAGAATGCCGTCGATCGCAACGGCGGCCAAGTCCCGCCTTTTGCTGAGACCATGGCGTATGTGCCGCGGGTGCTGCGCATTTATCAGATGCTGAAGGGGCAGACGCGCACGACCTGATATGCTCCGGTGAGGCGGCTTGGAAGGGAGTCCAATTGATGAGAGTAATGATCGGGCTTCTGATTTGCCTCGTCATGACGGCCTGTGCAACCCACCCTAGAGCGATTGCCGCGCGGCCGGTCATCACGCGCATTGCGATTATCCCAGCCGCCAATCCGGTGTAGTACTCCTTCGATAATGCGGCGCCACCTCTCGGCGGCTACCCGTTCCAATTTTGGGTGAACAAGTTCGACAGCAAGGGTAAGGCCAGGCTGTTCAATGAGAAGATGAATTCGCCGCCAATGGCCCTGGGCAGTGATTTCACGGAGGAAGTCGCCACTGCGCTTCGAGCCTTCGGGTTCACCGTTGAAATCTTGGGAGGCATTAAACGACCGGCGGATGACCCGGACAACGTGGACTACGAAAAAATTCATACTGATGCGGACGCAATACCGCACTTATCGATTTCGGAAGTGGGAGTCTACTCATCCGGGTATTCCCTTTATTACATCCCGCGCGTCAATGCGTCCGGTAATCTCTGGCTAAACGGCCAGGAAGACAGCCTTTACAACGATGACATCTACTATGGAGTTGACGCAAAAAAGGGTAGAAAGTGGGCGATCCTGCCGGATCCGAAGTTCGCGTACCGTACGTTTGACGCGGTAATGTCGAATCTCGACGACGTCCGATCTGCGTTCGCAGTGGGCGCTGCCGCCCGGTACTCCAAAGTCGATGCTCCGGTAACGGCGCAATAACGCCATAAAACGGGGCTCCATCACCAAATTGCGTTGGTGGATACGGGTAGTTTCAAGCCTTACCGTCACCGACCTGAGCATGCGGAATATCCGGACGCGAATCATTGAGCGCCTCCTGCACTTTGGCCCGGAACCATGCGTCGTAGGCGGCTGGATCGGCTGCGAGAGAGAAGGGTAGTGCACCCTCATTGGCAACGCGCGTCAGCAGAATGCGCACCACTTCTGAGATCGTGAGTCCGATTTTATCGAGCACCGCCGCCGCGCGCTCTTTGAGCTCGGGGTCGATGCGGGTTTGTACCAATGCACTTGCGGTCATGAAAAGCGCTCCTGTTGAGCTTTGAGCTATCCGGATTGTAACGGGGGGTGGTACGGACGTTATAGAGCCAGATGATCCCCCCGGCGGGTTCGTGGATATTCGACCAAAGAAGGAAAAATAGGCCTCGCGAAGCACCGCTTTAGTCCTTCCAAAATCCCTTGAACCGCTCGGAGCTCAAGTCCGTGTATCGCACGGTGTGCAGGATATTCTTGTGACCCAGATATTGCTGAACGGCGCGGATATCGTGGCCGTCATTGCGCAAGCTTGAAGCCGGTGGCGTGCCTGAGCATGTGCGGATGAATGGGGAAGGACAAGGCGGCGAGTTCGCCGGCGTTCGCGAAGAGCTTTCTAAACGTCGCCGGCGTCAACGGACCGCCGCGCTCGGTCACGAACACATAGGGGCCGTCCGGATATTGCCGGCGGAGCGCCCGCAGCTCCGGCCCGCGGATCGGGTGCATCGAGTCGATACCGCTCTTCATTCGGGCCACGTGCAGAAGGCCGTCCTTCAAGTCGATCTGCTCCCAGCGCAAGGCCACGAGCTGCGATACCCGAAATCCATAACGATAGGCCAGGAGGACTAGGGTTCGATCGCGGTGGCTGTGCCGGCCGATCTTGGCGGAGGCCTTGAGCACGCGCTCGACCTCGTCCGAGGTCAAATATTCGCGTTGGCGCTTGGAGGCGTTAGAAGTTCGGCGCGAGGGAATGGCAGAGTAGGGGGCCGCTCGAGATCTCGGGTCTGGCGCCTTCCCATTGCGCCGGCGCAATGGGACTTTCCCATTTAGGGATATTGGCGAGCGTTAAGGCGCTGCGTATTTTCTCTGTGATCTTCGGAGATAAATGGCAGGATTTCTTCAGCGCTAATTGGCGCGTGATTTGTTGAAGATCGCCTCGACGCGTTGCACTACTGGAGTGTAGCCTTCGGAAACCAATCCAATGTTCGAGTGGTACCGAAATCCAGAATCATTCGCGGAGGCCGCCTCCAAAGCGTCCTTCGCATTGGCTTTGGCGACCGACGTATTTCCTATCGTTGCATAAATCAAAGCGCGCGTTGCGAAGGCCATGAATCGTTGCACCGGAAACACCAATCGATCTTTATGTTTTTCAACTACTTCCAACGCCCGATCATATTGCGAGCTCAATTCTCGCTCGGCAATCAAGTACGGCATATCAATGAAGGCATTCGTTTTCACACCCCGGAACTCAGCCTCGTGTTCAAGCGCGGCTTCATAGGATTCGACAGCATCCGTGATGCGTCCAAGTGAGACCATGGCAATCGCTCTGGCGCAATGCGCGGGCGCTCTATGGAAATGATCGTTGAGAGCAAAGTAACGGTCAATCAAATCTAAGGCGGCGTGCGGGTAAGTTTTTGCGAGGGTATATGCCTGAATATGTAGATACTGTGCTTTTTGTCGCGATCGGCTGAGCTTCTCGTCGAACTGCGAGGCAATGGTGGAATCCCATGTCGTATTTCGAAACCAATCTTTCTTAGGCATATATCCGATACGGCTCAGGCGGCGCGCTGACCTTGCGCTCGTTCACGTTTGACGATATCGAGCACCGTGTTCTTGCTGCTACCAAGTCGGTGACTGATCTCCCTGTACGATTGACCGGACTTCACGAGCTTCAAGACTCGCGGCGTGTGCCTATCCGCCTTAACCCGCTGACCCGGCCGACGGCCAAACACCACTCCTCGCTTGCGCGCCGCGGCGATGCCCGAGCGGACGCGCTCTCTGAGCAAGTCATGCTCAAATTCAGACAGCGCCGACATTAGCGAGGCGATCAACTTGCCCTGGGCGGTGCGCAGATCAAATTGCAGACCGGTCTGCGCGACGAGTGAGACGCCGGCGGCCTGCAGATCTTGTAGAGTCTGAAATAGATCGATCATCGACCGTCCCCAGCGGGTGAGCTCGGTCACTAGGACCACGTCGATCTTCCGCGCTTGGACGAGGTCGAGGATCTTTTTCCGTTCGGCGCGATCGCTTTTTGCGCCAGAAGCCGTTTCCTTGTAAACGCCGACAATCTTGTAGCCAGCCCTTTTGGCGAAGGCCTTAAGGTCGCGCTCCTGTCGGGCGCAAGTCTGGTCCGCGGTCGATACCCGGCAATAAAGCGCTGCGGACTGTCCCAATTGAACCCTCGGCTCCAGGCACCCCTAAATAGGGCACTTTTTCTGCATCACCGTGTCGATACATTTGAAGTGTACTTCAAAGGGGACATCGATGCCGCCGCGCGAATCTTCCGGGCCACTCAAACGCGCGCTAGCGCAGCTGTCGGAAGTGCAGCGCGAAATAGCGATGGTCCGATTTGCAGCGCTGCGGCCTCACCTCGAGCACAACGTCCCCTTGCCCACAGCCGCCCATGACGCCGGAGTTGCGCTGCGTACCGCCGAGCGGTGGCTGTTTCGGTACCGAGCTTCGGGTCTGATCGGACTCGTGCGCGTGCGGCGGTCCGATGTAGGTCACCATAAAGTGACCAATGAACTGGTTGGCCTGATCGAAGGCCTCTTCCTCAGCAAGCCGCGACCGTCGGTCGCTGCGATTCATCGACGTCTGGTTGCGATGGCAAAAGAGCGCCAGCGCCCCACTCCTTCGTATAGCAGCATCTATGCAATTGTTAGCGAACTTGA
>JAYTXS010000428.1:0-4900 GCA_043742845.1 Gammaproteobacteria bacterium | reverse complement strand
GAGGCCTTCTGCGAGACACCTTCGAAGTCCACATCGCCGACAATCTTGCCGTTGGGCAATCGATTGATGCCGACGTCGATGACGACGGCGCCGGTTTTGACCATTTGCGGCACGATGAGATTGGGCCGGCCGGCGGCCACTACCAAGATGTCGGCGAGAATGGTGAATTGCGCCAGGTCGCGGGTCTTGGCGTGGCATATGCAAACCGTTGCATCGCGCTGCATCAGCATCATGGCGGTGGGCTTGCCGACGATATTGCTGGCGCCGACCACGACCACGTTCTGACCGGCGATGGGAATGCCTTCGGCCTCCAGCAGTTTCTGCACGCCGTAGGGAGTGCAGGGCGGGAACACCGCGGTTCCCAGAGCCAAGCTGCCAACATTGTAGAGATGGAATCCATCGACATCCTTCTCGACCGCAATCCGCTCCAGCACCGCGTGTACCGGTAAATGGCGGGGCAGGGGCAGCTGCACCAAGATGCCATGCACCGAGGTGTCTTTGTTCTGTTCCTCGATCACCGCCAGTAGAGTTTCTAAATCGGTGGCGGCGGGAAGTACGATGACCAGAGACTCTATGCCGACGTCAGCGCAGGCCTTGGACTTATTCGACACATACAGGCGCGAGGCGGCGTCGTCGCCCACCAATATGACGGTGAGCTTAGGGGGAGCGCCATGCTTCGCCTTGAGGCTTGCGGTCTCTATGCGGAGTTCTTCGCGCAGACGCTTGGCGTGTGCGCGGCCGTCAATGATCTTGGCCGTGAGGTGCAGGGCGGGTTTAGTATCAAGCATATTATTTGCGTGATAATAACATAGCCTTGAAGTGTTGACGGCCACGTTGCCGCGCCAATGCACTAGCGCGAGTACGGCGGAAATCGGGCCATGGCCTCCAAGTGCCCCAAATCCTGATCGTTGCGCACGTAGAGGCGGCTGGCATCACGCATGGGCTGGAAATCCCAGGGCGTGTAGCGACCCTTGCGCAGCGCGTCGTAGACCAGGTGCCGGCGTTGCTGGCTGGCGATGACCGCGGCATGCAGCGCGGGAAGGTCCCAGCGCTGCGCCACTTCGGCGCGAAACTCCCGGGTACGGGCAGCGTGCTGCGCCAGCGGCGCGAGATTTCGCAGCTCATCCGGATCGTCCTTAAGATCGTAGAGTTGATCAGGATCGACGGGCGAGTGCACGAATTTATAGCGTCCGCGCTTGATCATCACCAAGGGGGCGAGAGCGCCCTCGGCGAGATACTCGCCGATGACCTCGTCGCGGCCAGCGGCGCCCGCAAGCTGCGGCACCAAGCTATGCCCATCCAGCGGCGTCACGAAATGCCCTGCGGCGTCGCCGGCGAGCTCGCCCAAGGTGGGCAGAATATCGACCAGCGAGGCGGACTCGGCCACGCGGCGCGCGGCAAAGCGTCCCGGTGCATGCACGATCAAGGGAATCCGACAGGCAGGCTCGAAGTAATTCATTTTGTACCACAGCCCCCGTTCGCCCAGCATGTCGCCGTGATCTGCGAGCAGCAGCACCACCGTGTTGTCGGCGAAGCCGGCATCGGCAAGGGCGGCTAAGAGCACGCCCACTTGATCATCGACATACGAGACCGCCCCGTAGTAGGCGCGGCGGGCCGCCTTCACCTGCACGTCATTGACCGCCAGTAGATCGAGTCCAATGACGTGCCGCAGCCGCTTCGAATGCGGATCCAGATCGCCTGCGGCTATACGCACGCGTGGCATGTCGATGTCCGTATTGGCATAGCGATCCCAGTAGCCCTGCGGGATCGCATAGGGATCGTGCGGGTGCGTCATCGATGCCACCATGCAAAAGGGTCGGGCATCCTTGCGGCGAGCCATATCGAAGAGATGCTGGCGGGCATTGAAAACCACGTCATCGTCGAAGTCGATTTGATTGGTCCGTATGCAGGGGCCGGCCTGCGTCACTGAGTCCATCGTGTGATACCAACTGGGACGTTGCTCAAAGCGAGTCCAATCCGGTGTCCAGCCGAAGTCTGCCGGATAGATGTCGGTGGTCAAGCGCTCCTCGAAACCGTGCAGCTGATCCGCGCCGCAAAAATGCATCTTGCCGCTGAGCACGGTTTGGTAGCCGCCTTGGCGCAGGTAGTGGGCGAAGGTGGGAATTTGCGCTGGAAATTCCGCCGCGTTGTCATAGGCGCCGATGGCCGATACCTGGCGGCCCGAAAGGAAGGAAAACCGCGACGGTGCGCACAGTGGGCTATTGCAATAGAACGAGTCGAACACCACACCGGAGGCGGCGAGTGCGTCGATGTGCGGCGTTTTCGCGACGCGGTTACCGTAGGCGGGAAGCGCGCGGGCAGTCAGTTGATCCGCCATCAAAATCAGAAAATTCGGACGATCCGGCAAGAAATTCTCCAGATTGCAGGTCAATTCTATATAAGCTAAACTAAGTTTAGTCCACAGGAGGCGTTATGGTCAACGTAGTCAATATTCACGAGGCAAAGACTCATCTTTCGCGGATCGTAGATGAAGTAGCGGCGGGAGCGGAAGTCATCATCGCGAAAGCTGGAAAACCCATGGCCCGGCTATCGCCGCTGGGCGGCGTGCCGCGCCGGAAGAAGCTGGGCCTGCTCAAGGGGAAGATTAAGGTGCCCGATGACTTCAATGCTCCGCTGCCCGAGGAAGTAATTGCCGACTTCGAGGGTCGCTGAACGTGAGGGTTCTGCTCGATACTCATGTGTTGCTGTGGTCCCTTTCCGAGCCGTCCAAACTGTCCGGCTCAATGCGCAAAAAGATTAACGCTGCCGAGGTGTATGTTAGTGCTGCATCGATATGGGAGATCAGTATCAAGTCTGCCGTCGGCAAGCTGGCAGCAAATCCCGCCGAGATTCTCTCTGCAATTGAGCCGGCGGGTTTTAGCTTATTGCCGATCAGCTGCGAGCACGCGGCTAAGGTCGCCGAACTTCCTCTATTGCACAAGGATCCGTTTGATCGCATGTTGCTCGCCCAGGCAGCGGTAGAGCCCATGATGCTGCTCACCAATGATGAAGCGCTGCGTGGCTACGGCTCGTTCGTGACGATCGGGTAGTTCGACGGTGCCAACGACGCGGGCGCTTCGTTGCGTCCCAGGTAAGGTATGGCAATGAGCGCAATTGCGGCGGCCGACATCACGTACCACGCGGGCGAGTAGATCGAGCCTCCCGAGCGCTGCGTGAGCCAGGTCAGGATCATCGGTGCGAAGCCGCCGAACAGCGTGAACGCACCGTTGTACACCAGCGAGGTTCCCGTCGAGCGTACGCCGGTGGGGAAAATCTCCGACAGCGCCGCCGGTGCCACCCCGACGAAGCTTGCCACCAGGATGCAGACGATGCTTTGCACGACGATGAGCGTGGCCAGGTTCGGCGAGGCCTTCAGCCACATGAACAGCGGCAACACCAGCAATAGCAGCAACGCCGCGCTGATGAACAAACTGCGGCGCCGACCGATGCGATCCGACAGCGAGCCGAACCAGAGGCAGCCGATGACGAAGGGGATATTGCCGATCAGGGAGGCACCGAAGGCCTCGCGGGCGGTGAAATTGAAGGTGTCCGGATGCTGCACATAGGTGGGCAGGAAAATCATCAGCACATAGACGGCAACGGCCCAGAGTATGGCGACGCAGAAGCCGACGAATAGGCTGCGGCCATGATGATGGAATATCTCGAGCAAGGGCACCTTCCCTTGCGCATGCTCCCGAGCGCGTCGCAGCGTTTCTGCTTGAAACGCCTCGGTTTCATCCAAGGAGCGGCGCAGGTACAGGCCCACCGGCGCGATCAGTAATCCGAATATGAAGGGAATACGCCAGCCCCAGGCTTGCACCTGGGTGTTACTCAATGTCGCGGTGACTGAGAACGCCGCAAGCGCGCCTAGGATATTGGCCATGCCCATGCTGGCCTCGAGCCAGGACGCGACGCGGCCACGCTGCTGCGGGTCGGCACTCTCCAGAAGATAGGCGGTGGCGCCGCCCACCTCACCGCCCGCCGAAAACCCCTGCAGCACTCGGCCGAGCAGTAGCAGCAGGGGAGCACCGAATCCGATGGAGGCATAGGTGGGTGAGAAGGCGATGATGCCGGTGCCGGCCGCCATCAACAAAATGGTCAGGGTGAGCGCGGCCTTGCGTCCCGCCCGATCGCCCAAATTGCCGATGAGCACGGCGCCCAAGGGCCGCACCACGAAGCCCAACCCAAAAACCAGGAAGGTCTTTAGCAGTCGAGTATTGGGATCATCGCCGGGAAAGAAATTGCCGGCGATGTAGCCGGCGAACAAGGCGTAGACCGTGAAGTCGTACCATTCCAGCATGTTGCCGATCGACGTGGCGACAATGGCGCGGGTTTTGCCGGGCAACGGGCTACTCTACAACGTGGGGTGAACGGGGCTGAACACGGGTACCAGCAAGTAACGCCGCGCGAGGACGGTATATCCGGAATACACGAACTCACCGTTGCCCGCCAATAGCGCGGCCCTATTCTCCCGATAGAAGCGCGGGATTTCATACCAGGGCAGGGTGGGTTTCAAGTGATGCGCCACATGCAAATTGTTATATAAGTACAGCAGGCCGAATAGCACATTCGATTCGACCGACGCGGTCCGCTCCTGAGAGTCTTGCGCCGCGCGATGTTCGATAAAGGCGCGCAGCAGGCCTAGGCTCATGCCGGGGTAGGCAACCAGTAAACAGTACTGCCACCAGGGAAAGCGGCAGATACCGGAAATAAACCAGAACAGAACTCCAACCGCGGCCCCATGCACCCCCCAGTGCGGCAGGTGACTGTAGTCGCCTTGCAGTACTCGGCGAGTTTCCCTGATCACGAGAGTCCACAGGCGCAGCAACGGTCCGATTGACAATCGCCCCGCCATGGTCTGGTTGAACATCAGCAAGCCTCGCTTGAATCGTCCCATGCG
>JAYTXS010000427.1:0-3459 GCA_043742845.1 Gammaproteobacteria bacterium | reverse complement strand
TGAGCGGAGTGCTTGTTTGACCCTTCCATCCTCGACTGTCGATCCGGGACCTTCGCTCGCGGACTCTCCCGCGGTCGTGTATCGCGGATCTAAATTAATGTGCCGCGAATACAGCCTGGTGCTTGAAGCGAAAGCGATCGGGCATGATGTGCGCGAGAGTGGCGACCTGTGGCTTTTGACGGTGGCGCCGTCGATGCTGCATCTCGCCTATGCCGAACTCAGCCGTTACGCCGCGGAGCGCAGTGTGCCGCGCAGTAGCCCCATTCTCACCCAGCCTTTTGCCGGCGCCGTAACGGGCGCCATGGGCTATCTGGTCGTCTTATTGCTCACCGCCTTCTGCGCCGGTAGGGCCTTGTTCGGCGCCGACTGGCTGTCCTTGGGCGCGCTTGACGCAGGCGCCGCACGCGAGTGGTGGCGCGCCTTGACGGCGCTGACCCTGCACGTGGACCAAGAGCACTTGCTCGGCAATCTTCTGTTCGGAGTATTTGCCGGCATCGCCGCCGGCCGCCTGTTGGGGCCTGGCGTGGCGTGGGCGACCATAGTAGGGGCGGGTTCGCTGGCGAACTATGCAGAGATACTCATAGCACCTGCCAATCATCGGGCGGTGGGCGCCTCCACTGCCGTGTTCGCAGCCCTGGGCCTGATCGCCGGCCTTGCATGGCGGCAACGGTTAACTCTGCGGGAACGCCGCTGGAACGCTTTGTCGCCGCTGATTGCCGGGATCTGTTTACTGACTTTGCTGGGGGCGGGCACGGAACATGTCGATGTACTCGGGCACGGGCTCGGGTTCTTGGCCGGATTGGGCTTTGGTTGGGTTTACGCCCGCGCAGGCATTGCGCGGCATCGCGGCAGGAGCTTGCAGATCGTCGCCGGCGCCGCCACGGTGTGTGTATTGATCGTCGCCTGGACCTTGGCGCTGACTTGAGGGCCGGCGTGGCTTGAGCCTAACCCTTGACCGGCACGCCGCCCGGCGTGAGTTTGTCGATAGCCTGCGGCAGGACCTGCGACAGCTTGGCCGCGAGGTCTTCGGGCGTTATGTTGAGCCTCGCCGCAATTTGCTTCACGGTGTCGGAGCCAAAGGCCTGATGAACTTGGTCAGGCGTGATGGGCTGGTTGGCGCCCGTTCCCACCCAGGAGCGCACGGTGCCGCCCAGTCCCTGCTGCTCGAGCTGCGCAACGATTCCCTGAACACCGCCGTGCTTTTCGATCAGCCCATTGACTACGGTGGCCATCTCGGCGCCAACAACTCCCCCCAGCAATCCGTCAAATAATCCCATTTGGCTTCTCCTTCAATCTAAAACGCGAATACTAAATTAATCGTGGTTAGCGTATCGAGCTTCTTGAGCGACGGCGGCGGATCGGTGTTGTCCGTGATTCCGTAGCCCGCGCTCAATGCCAGTTTCTGCGACATTTTCACCGTCAGGGCAAGCTCATCGTGCAATAGAGTATTGCTCGAACCCGTTTCCATGAGGAATTTATTGCTCAGCACCGTGCTCTTGTTGAAGGCGTGTGAGAAGTCAACGCCGGCTGTGCCGATCACCTCGCCCGTGGCATCGTGCAATAGTCGCGCGGTGACGTTGCCGTCCGGATCCTTAATAATGTCCTCAGGCCGCAGGCGCCTGTAGCCCACACCGACCTGGGCGGACAGTTTGGTGTCGTTCGTATCGATGAATTTATATCCCATACCCGTGGTGGCGCTGGCTTGGTACTGGAAACCGTCGAACAGATCGCGCTCGTAGCGAAAGCCGCCGAACGCGAATAGGTTGCCCGACACGGTGTAGTCGCTTTGAGCGCGGGCTTCTCCGCGTTGAGCCGACACGATGCCGCCGCTGCGACCGTATAAACCCCCGACATACAGCTCGTTCTTCCAGGCTCCGTCGTAACGCAACATGTCCACATTGCCGTTGATCGACTCGGCCACGCTATTACCGCGGGAACTCAAGAAGCCGAACTGCCCCTTACCGATCCACACACCCGTGGGCGGCGGCGGCGCAGGAGCCTCGTCAGCCCACAGGCTGAGCGCGGGGCAGAGAAGCGAAAGACTCAATGCGGCGACACGAAATTTGATCATGATCCCTCAATATAGACGAACGAATTTCCAGGCGGGCGGTTCCCGCCCGGATGGGCTCGCGCAAGACAGCGGGTTAAAATCTAAGCGCGACGCGCAAGCAAATCGCGAATTTCCTCGAGCAACACTTCGCTCTTGGCGGGTGGTGCCGGCGCGGCCGGCGCGGCAGGAGCCGGCTTCTTGAGCTTGTTGATTCCTTTGATGGCAAAGAACAGCAACAGCGCAATGATGACGAAATCAAAAACGGTCTGTACGAAAGCGCCATACTTGATGAGCACTTCCTTGCCCGTGGGGTCCTTGCCGAGAGCGACCGCCAAATCCGAGAAATTGAAACCGCCCAGGACCTTGCCCAAGGCGGGCATGACGATGTCGCCGACCATGGAGGAGACGATTTTTCCAAAGGCCGCGCCGATGATTACGCCGACCGCTAAATCGACCACATTGCCCTTCATCGCAAATTCTTTGAATTCCGCACTTATTCCCACGGCAATCTCCTGTTTTTATAAGCGCCGATCGGTGTACGCCGTTGCGCAACCGACTCGCGCAGCGGGTGGATGGTACTGAGCCGGGGCGGCTCGGGCAAGCGAAGTTCCGAGCAGCGAGCTCGCCTGTCCGAGGGGGTCCTTGCGTTGCCGCATCATCCCCGCCGGTCAAGATGCGTTTCGCTGCCGAACAAGGCGCCGCAGCCGAGCGCGGCCAGCAGCACACTGCGGCCGACAGTATTTAATTTCATACTGGTGAATCCGCTCGTGCGGTTAGTACGAATAGGTTTAGCAATGATAAATATGCGCCCTATTTTAGCCGCCACCTTGGCATTGTCTTTTTGTGTGAGTTCGTGTGTCAACATGCCAAAGGCTCCACTGCCCTCTGTTGCCGATGTCGATCTGCCGCGTTTCATGGGCGACTGGTATGTCATAGCCAGCATACCCACGTTTCTGGAGAAAAATTCCTACAACGCGGTTGAATCCTATCGGCTGGAGGCGGATGGAACGATCGCGACGACGTTCAGCTTCCGCAAGGGATCATTCTCCGGTCCGTTGAAAACGATGAAACCGCGTGGCTGGGTCCGCGACGCGTCGAATGCGGTGTGGGGCATGCAATTCCTGTGGCCCATCAAGGCGGAATATCTGATCGCCTATATCAATGATGACTACACGGAAACCATCATCGCCCGCTCAGCGCGTGACTATGTCTGGATCATGGCGCGAACTCCGGCGCTGGCGCCACGCGAGTACCAGCGCCTCGTCGCGATGGTGGAGAAGTTGGGATATGACCGAGCGAAATTACGACCCGTTCCGCAGCAGGGGCCATGAGCTTCAAAACTGCGCATGCAGGCGCAGCGCCACGACCGTTGCCGGTCCGCGGTCGCGATTGTAGGCGGGATGGTTGAT
>JAYTXS010000426.1:0-1522 GCA_043742845.1 Gammaproteobacteria bacterium | reverse complement strand
AACCACGCGCACTCCACGCGCACCCGTTCGCGCATCAGTCCTGCTTCGCTGAATACTTGGCGGACCGCGGCAAGTTTGGCTGCGTAGCGGCCGTCCAGGGGTGAAAGTGCGTCGAGGGAAGATATGGACATCGGAGGATGCAACCGCTTTGAGTGTAGAATCCCTCAATATTACCGTAAACCGACGAGCCAGCGGAGGAAGGCGCGATGACAGCAGACACTCGCGTCGAGCGCGATAGCATGGGCGCGCTTGACGTGCCGGCGAGCGCCCTGTGGGGCGCCCAGACGCAGCGCGCCATTCAAAACTTTCCGCCCACCGGGCTGCGCATGCCGCGGGCCTTTATCCGCGCCTTGGGGCTCATCAAGCATGCTGCGGCCGCCGCCAACCTGCAACTCGGCGATCTGCCGAGAGAGCTGTCGGTGGCGATTCAAGCCGCCGCGCTCGAGGTCGCCTCGGGTAGCTATGATGCGCAATTTCCCGTCGATGTGTTTCAGACGGGGTCGGGCACCAGCAGCAATATGAATGCTAACGAGGTGATCGCCACGCTCGCGGCACGCGCCCTGTCCCGGCCGGTCCATGCGAACGATCACGTGAACATGAGCCAGAGCAGCAACGACGTGGTGCCCACCGCGATTCATGTCGCCGCCGCGCTGCTGCTCGCCGAACATCTGTTGCCCGCGCTCGAACGGCTGCGCAGCGTATTGGGTGCGCGCGCCGCTGAACTCGGCGGCGTGGTCAAAACCGGCCGTACTCACCTGATGGACGCAATGCCAATCACGATGGCTCAAGAGCTCATGGGTTGGCGGGCGCAGGTCAGCGACTCCGTGGAGCGGCTGCGCTCGGTCGCGCCGCGCCTGCACAAGCTGGCACAGGGCGGCACTGCCGTCGGGACCGGCATCAACGCGAGGCCGCAGTTCGGTGGCGTATTCGCGCGCGCACTCGCGGCGAGCACCGGCATCGGCTTTACCCCGAGCGATAATTATTTCGCGGCGCTGTCGAGCCAGGATACGGCGGTGGAACTCTCCGGTCAGCTCAAAGTCCTGAGTGTGAGCCTCATGAAGATCGCAAACGATTTGCGCTGGATGAACAGCGGGCCGCTCGCGGGGTTGGGTGAAATCGCACTGCCCGCGTTGCAGCCGGGCAGCAGTATCATGCCGGGCAAGGTGAACCCAGTCGTGCCCGAATCGGTGGCCATGATGGCCGCGCAGGTGATGGGCAATGACGCCGCCGTCACCATCGCCGCCGCGTCGGGCAATTTCCAGCTGAACGTCATGCTGCCGGTGATTGCGCACAATTTGCTGCAGAGCCTGGAATTGCTGGCCATCGGCAGTCGCAGTCTGGCGGACAACGCGCTCGCCGGATTCACCGTGAACCATGCTCGTGTTGCCGAGGCGCTGGCGCGCAATCCGATCCTGGTGACGGCCCTTAATCCCGTCATCGGCTACGAGAAAGGCGCCGCCATCGCCAAGAAGGCGTATGCCGAAGGCCGGCCCGTGTTGGAGGTAGCAGCCGAAATGACGCA
>JAYTXS010000425.1:0-3654 GCA_043742845.1 Gammaproteobacteria bacterium | reverse complement strand
GTCGATCCCGAAGCCTTTTGGCGGGTGATCGATGCGCATCCCCACGTCCGAGCAGTGGTGTGGGGACATGTGCACCAGGTGCACGAGAGCCGGCGCGGTAATGTTCGCCTGTTTGCAACGCCCTCGACCGGCGCGCAATTCCTGCCCAAGAGCGACCGCTATGCGGTCGACTCCCTGCCGCCGGCGTATCGCAGCTTCGAGCTGCGCGCCGACGGTAGCATCGACAGCTCCGTACATTGGATCGAATCGCTGTCCAAATGCAACGCACTCGCGTCGGCCTGATACTCTGCGGACTGCTGGTCTGTCTCGCGGCGCGTGCCGACGGCGCTCTGCATTCTCTGTGGGAATTGCACGGCAAGCACAATACGGTTTACCTGCTCGGCTCCATTCACGTGCTGCGCCCCCGCGACTACCCGCTTGCCCCGGCCTTGCTGCAAGCCTATGGCGATGCCAAGTCCGTGCTCATGGAAGTCAACTTGGAGGAACTAGGGGCTGCCGACGTACAGACGGAAATGCTCGGCAGCGCAATGCTGCCCGACGGCAAGACTCTGACCGGCATCCTAGGAGAACAGCGCTACGCGCGCGCCGAGGTCCTGGCGCGAGAGGTGGGAGTGGAGCTCTCCCTGTTCGATCAATTCGCGCCCTGGTTTGTCGCTGAAGCCATTTCCCAGCAACAGCTGGCGCAGCTCGGTTTTCAGCCCGAGTCCGGCGTCGAAATGTACTTCATGGGACGGGCCCGCACCGACGGCAAGAGCATGGCAGGGCTGGAAACCGTGCACGATCAAATCGCCATCTTCGAGAACATGTCCCTGGACACCCAAGCCGAATATCTGTTGTCGAGCCTGGAGCAAGCGCACGGCTTGGCTGCCGAAGTGGACTCGATGGTCCATGCCTGGCAGCGTGGCGATACGCAGTGGTTCGTCAACGAGTTGCAGTCCGAGTTCGGCCGAGATCCGCAGCTTTATCAATCGGTGCTGGTCGCGCGTAACCGCAAGTGGGTCCCGAAGATCGAGGCCCTGCTCAACGACGATAAGAATTACCTGGTCATCGTCGGCACCGGACACTTGGTCGGTGCGGGCAGTGTGATCGACTTGCTCAAGAAAGACGGGGTCGGCGCCACCCAACGGTAGCCGCCGACCTCTCAATTTAACTATTGCGCCGCAGGCGCACCGTCTGGGGGTCCGCCCCAATGACCATGCTTGCTGGACCGCATCTGAGCCTCGAGTGAGGTGAGTTGCGTCTGCTGTGCCGGCGTCAGCACTTTGAACACTTGGGCACGCACATCCGCCCGCTGCGTCATCTCCTGCGCCACCAGCGAACCGTGCGTCTGGCTGACTTGCGAGGCGATGTTGCTGTAGTTCGGATCGGTGGGCAGCGTCTGCTGCAGCTTCAGCGAATTGGCCTGCATTTGCTCATGCAGGCTCTGCATCTGCGGGCGCGCAGTCGTCATGATGCCCTTGATCTGCAGGTTCTGCGCATCGCTCAAACCCAGCTTGGCAAGCAGGTGCCCCGATCCGCCGTGATGATGCCAGACATTCGGCGCCGCAGGCCCTGGCGGCGCAGTTGTCGTCGAGACATCAGCCTCACCTGCGATCGACGTGCCGGAGGCGACTGCCAATACGGCTCCGGCCGACAACAGCGTCGCCGATAGCACATTGCGAATCGATTTCATGTTCATTGCTCCAAAACGGTGATATTTCCACACGGCTTATCCTAAGCGGTGCGCTTGCAAACAAGTGTCGCGAACAGCGCAACGATCTGTTAAGAATTGTCAATTCCTGCGCAGGAGCTTTCGCTGACCTGTGACTGTGCCAGAGTAGCGGCATATGACACTCTCTAACTCACCGTCGGCAGAGCCGCGGGTACTGCTGGTCGATGACGATCGGGAGCTATGTCAGATGCTCACCGAGTACTTGAACGCCGAGCACTTCGAGGTGAAGAGCGTGCACGACGGCGGCGACGCTCTGGAGGAACTCAAAGCCGGGGAGTTCGACATTCTGATTCTCGACGTGATGCTGCCGAGCATCGGTGGCTTCGACGTATTGCGCAAACTGGGTGCGTCCTACGCAACGCCCATCCTGATGCTCACCGCACGCGGCGACGACGTCGATCGCATCGTGGGCTTGGAGCTCGGCGCTGACGACTATCTCAGCAAGCCCTTCAATCCACGCGAACTGGTGGCGCGGATTCGCGCGATTCTGCGCCGCGCCAGCAACCGCTCGTCGCGCACCGGCGCGCCCGACGAGCTGATCGTAGGTCCGATCAACCTCAACACCGGCACTCACTTGGTTCACGTGGACGGCAAAACGGTGCCGCTTACCGGAGCTGAATTTCGCGTGCTCGAATTGCTCATGCGCTCGGCGGGCCAGGTCATCTCGCGCGATGCGATGACCGAGACCGCCCTCGGCCGCAAGCTCGTGGCCTACGATCGCAGCATCGATACTCACATCAGCAATTTGCGCCGCAAGCTCGATTTGGAAGCGGGCAAGAATCCCGAGATCAAGAACGTCCGCGGCTCCGGCTACACCCTCACCTGGGCACATGCATAGTCTGTTCCTGCGGATTTTCATGTTGTTTTGGGTGGCGATGGCGCTCATCGTCGGCGGCAGTATCGCCACTACGTTCACCATCACCGCCCGCGAGTATGAGGCACCCGAGTTGCAACGCAGGCCATCCGTCGCCATCCAGGCGTCGCAAGCCCTGGTGCACGGCGGCATCGGTGCGCTCAAGACTTGGCTGGACTCGAATAAAAATGCTATTGGGGGGCGCGATCTGTACATCATCGGCCCGGACGGCGCCGACATCCTCGGCCGGCGGCTGTCCGAAGGTGCCGCGCGCCGCTTGGAATTCTTCAGTCGCGACGAATTCGCCAATCGCCCCGGCGATCGCCCCGACAATTTCCGTGGCAATCGCGCTGCGCCACAGATTGTCGGTGTCGATGGCGCGACCTATAGCGTGCTGCTGGTGCCGCGGCGTCCCAGTATCTTCGGCGCGCTGAGTCTGCCGGCAATATCGCTGACTATCCTGTGTATTGCCCTGGTGGTGAGCGCGCTCACCAGTTGGTGGCTGGCGCAACACCTGAGCGCACCCATCAGGCGCATTCAAGAAGGCGCGCGTGCCCTCGCCTCGGAGAACCTCGACGTGCGGGTCAGCGCGGGCCTGGAAGGACGCAAGGATGAACTCGCGGTACTGGCGCGGGATTTCGACGCCATGGCGGATCAGCTGCGGGCCAATCGTGGCGCCATTACCCAGCTGCTGCGCGACATTTCGCACGAGCTGCGTTCGCCGCTTGCCCGCATGCGTGTTGCATTGGGCCTGGCGCGCCAGCCGCCCGCCGACGTCACGCGCCAGTTGGACCGGCTCGAGCGCGAAATCGAGCGTCTCGATGCGCTGATCAGCCAAGTGTTGAAGCTCGCGCGCTTGCATGGCACGGAAGCGCCGTTCATGCGCGAGACCTTCGACCTGCATGAGGTCATCGAGGAAGTGGTGCGCGACGCGAACTTCGAAGGCATCGTCAAGAATTGCAAGGTGCGGCTGCAGGGAGCGGCGAATGCGGCCATTAACGGCAATCGCGACCTGGTGCGTAGCGCCATCGAGAATGTGCTGCGCAATGCCGTGCGCTACAGTCCGCGCGATGCGCCGGTCACCGTCACG
>JAYTXS010000424.1:0-6061 GCA_043742845.1 Gammaproteobacteria bacterium | reverse complement strand
CCCATCGAATAGCCGATCAGCGCCGTGCGCGCCCCATCCACCCACTGATCTGCGCCCAGCGTGCTCTGCAGCGTCTGCGCAACGAACGCGATGTCGAGCGGCCGGCGCATCAAGGGCCCGGCAAAACGGCTGCGATCCGTAATGGGCGGATCCTCATGATGAATGGCGGCGACGACGTAACCCTTGGAGGCGAGGTTTTCCGTCAGCCAAGTCATCGCTACGGGATCGTTGCTGTAGCCATGCGAGACGATGACCAAGGGATAGCCCTTGCCCACGGACGGTGCGTCCCGCACAGCGATGCCGGGAAACAGAAAACGAGCCGGTGGGGCCGGCGGTTCGGAGGGGAGACTAGCGGAGTATTGCACGGGCTTGAGCTTCGGCTGCGGCCGTGCCGGATACCAAAGCTCCACTGTCAGCGCGCGGTCCGCCAACGGCGCAGATCCCTTGGCGGCATCAAAGGCCAACACATCGACCTGGCCATGCTGCACCAGATGCAAGGTTCTCACACCGACGGCGTACTCGCCGAGGTGTGCCAGTTCCGGCGCGTCAACGCCGTAGCGGCTGGGTGCCTCGGCAGCGAACCCAGGACACGAGCAACAGATCAGAAGGGCCAGTGCTAAAAATCTGTGCATACGAACACCTCTACTCGGCCGCCAGCAACGCAGGAAGTTCAGACAGCGAATCCAACAGTGCGTCGCATTCCAAGCTGCGCGCATCGCGGCCTTCGTTGTAACCGTATGAGACGCAAACCACGGGGATGCCGGCCGCCCGTGCGGCCTGCACGTCGTTGACCGAGTCGCCGACCATGAGGGCATTGACCGGCAATGCGTGCAGCGACTCGCAGGCGAACAGCAGCGGCTGCGGATCCGGCTTGCGGCGTGCGCAGGTGTCCCCGCCGACCACAACATCCACCCAGCCGGAAAGGCCCAGCCGTGCGAGCAGCGCGCTGGCAAAGCGGTACTGCTTGTTGGTGACCACCGCGGTGGCGAGGCCTGCGTCATGCAGACTGTGCAGCGCTTCGGCCGCGCCGTCATACGGGCGGGCACGGTCCTCGTTCAATTCCTCCAGCTCGCCGTAGTGATGAAAAAAGCGCTCCAGCATGCCGGTCTGGGTGGCCGCATCGAGGACGCGTCCCTGCGCGGCCGCAGCCCGTTCGATCAGAATCGGCGCGCCGCGGCCGATCATGCCGCGCACATCGTTCTCCGGCAGTGATTCGCAGCCACATTCGAGCAGAGCACGATTCAACGCCAGCGCGATATCCGCCAGGGTATCGAGCAGCGTGCCGTCGAGGTCGAACAGCACCGCCGTCAGCGGCGCTCCTCGCCAGTGCGCGCCCACCGACTTAAGCATCGAGTGCGATGCTGACCGGACAGTGGTCGCTGCCCATGACGCCGGGATGAATCTCGGCACTTTTGACCGAGCCGCGTAATTTTCCCGACACTAATACGTAGTCGATTCTCCAACCAATATTGCGCGCCCGTGAATTCGCGAAGTGGCTCCACCACGAATAATTCCCGTTGCCCTGCGTGAACAGCCGGAAAGTATCGACGAAGCCCGCATCGATGAAATTCTGGAAACCCGCGCGCTCTTCGTCGGTGAATCCTTTCTTGCCGCGATTCGGCTTGGGGTTGGCAAGATCGAGTTCCGTGTGCGCGACATTGAGATCACCGCAAAAAATCACCGGTTTGGTCTTCTCCAACTGCCGGCAATAAGCGAGGAAGGCCGGATCCCAATGTTTGAAGCGCAGGCTCAAACGGCTGAGGTCATCCTTGGCGTTCGGCGTGTACACGGTCACGATGTAGAAATTCTTGAATTCCGCCGTCATGACGCGCCCTTCTTCGGCGCTGTCGCGTTGAAGTTCGTCGGCAAACGTGAAGTGTCGGGCAAACTCGAGCGGATAGCCGTTGACCACCGATAGCGGTTCTTGTTTGGAGAAAATCGCCGTGCCGGAATAGCCCTTCTTCACCGCGGAATTCCAGTACTCATGATAGCCCGGCAAATCGATCTCGAACTGTCCGCGCTCGGCCTTGGTCTCCTGCAGACAGACCACATCGGGCTCGTATGTGTCGAGAAAGGGTTGGAACAGTCCTTTCTTGAGCACGGC
This sequence comes from Gammaproteobacteria bacterium, assembly GCA_043742845.1. Taxonomy (GTDB): domain Bacteria; phylum Pseudomonadota; class Gammaproteobacteria; order Steroidobacterales; family Steroidobacteraceae; genus Bog-1198. Next base: position 3,957 of record JAYTXS010000424.1, on the reverse strand, counting down.
TCGTATGCCGTTGACGTTCCAGGAAAAAATCTTAATCACGGATGTCTCATCTTAGGTTCGTCGAGGGGATCACCGGTGCCATTATCGCAGAACTTGACCAGGGCCTCAGCCACTTGCGCCATGCCACTGGAGTCAAGGTCCGCATTATCCTTTGCACCGGCGCTCTTGGCGAGGCGTATGCCCGTCACGCCATGCGGCAGTAACGCGACAATATTGGCTCCCCACCCTATCATTCGCGGGTAATAAAGCGTGCAACCCTGCGACGATTTAAAGGGCTCAATCCAGAAGGCGTTGCGGTAACTGCTCTCGCCGAACTTAAGCTTCTCGCCCGTCGCCAGCCCGCGCGGCGAACCGGCGGCGCTCGGCGTAAATGCAATGTTGGCGATCACCCGAACCGGGCGCACAGGCTCGAGCAGATCCCCCGCGGCAATGCGAGCGTCGGCAGCACGGCGAGCGGCGGCGGCCTGCGTCGCCAAGGCAAGGATCGTCAGCAGCGCAAGCGAGGCGCACCGGGCGCGCCGGGTCATCTGTGTCCTGCCGATCAACGCCGTCTCACCGATCAGCGCTACTGGCTCGCTGCCGTGCTGGCTCGGACACTGTCCAGCCGGCACGCAGCGCCTTGTACACCGCGGTCTCCTCATTCCTGCCCCCCCCAAGCTCAAGCCGTTTATTTAACACAAGACCCCACCGCTAAAGCCTTCATTAGGTTAAATAGGACGCTATTGACAATCATTCGCATTCGCGTTTACAATGCGATCATGATTATTTGCGTCTGCAAGGCGGTATCAGACCGGCACATCCGGTCCGCAGTCAGGGGCGGAGCGAGCAGCCTACGCGATCTCAGTCGCGAACTGGGCGTGGGCAGTTGCTGCGGTAAATGCATACCCGAGGCTAGGACCACTCTGTCGGAATCGCTCAACGCCCTTGAGTCACGCGCAGAATCGGCGGCACTCGCTTGCGCCTGTTTCACCCCGTCCAGTAAGGAATTCGCCGTCTAGATTCCCGAATGATGCCCGAGGGGGCGCTTCGGGCATACAATCTGCGGCTAACAAGCGCGATCGCGCGCGCATTCCATCAGGAGCCACTGTGCAGGGCAACGAGAAAGTATTGGAGTTCCTCAATCAAGCGTTGAAGAACGAACTCACCTCCATCAATCAGTATTTCCTGCACGCGCGAATGCTCGACAACTGGGGATTGAAGCGTCTCGGCAAGCTCGAGTACGAAGAATCGATCGATGAGATGAAGCATGCTGACCGGCTGGTGAAGCGCATTCTGTTCCTGGAAGGGCTGCCTAATCTGCAAGACCTCGGCAAACTGTTCCTCGGAGAGGACGTCAAAGAAATTCTGTTGTGCGATCTGAAGCGAGAGATGGCGGCCCATCCGCTGTACGACGCGGCGATCGCCCACTGTGAATCAGTCAAGGATTACGTCACTCGCGAACTTCTGGTGCTCATACAAAAGAGCGAGGAAGAGCACATCGACTTCATCGAGGAACAATTGGGTCTCATCGATAAGATGGGACTGCAAAATTACATTCAATCGGCTACCGGCGAATTGAGCGACAGCGGCAGCTCTAGCTGACTTCCGCCGGCTTCAGCCATTTCTCGAGCGTGGCGGCAAGGACTGCGCGGTCCACCGGCTTCGCCAGGAAGTCGTTCATGCCGCAGGCCAGGGCATGCGCGCGATCCTCGGGAAATGCATTAGCCGTCATCGCCACCACCGGCACGCCATGGTCGAGCACGCTGGATGTTGGATCGCGAATCACCCGGGTCGCTTCGAAGCCGTCCATTTCGGGCATCTGACAGTCCATGAGAACCAGGCCGTAGCGAGCCTCGCTCAGCATATCGATCGCCTCTCGCCCATGCATGGCGACATCGACTCGATGTCCCAACTTGCTCAGCATGTAGACGGCAACACGCTGATTGACGAAATTGTCCTCAACCAACAGCAACCGGGCTTCGCCCTGATCGGCCGCAGCGGTTAACCGCGCCGGTACCGCGGCAACTGCAGCCGCAATGGGGGGCGCGGAATCGTTGACCTCTCGCTGCGCGCTGATGAGCGGCAATTCAATCCAGAAGGTCGAGCCGTTGCCGGGACTGCTCTCGGCGCCGATGCGGCCGCACATGAGTTCCACCAGCGTCTTGCTGATGGCAAGCCCCAGTCCCGTGCCGCCGTAGCGCCGCGTGGTCGATGAGTCGGCCTGCGTGAAGCGCTGAAACAGTCGCTGCAACTGCTCGTGGGTGATACCGATGCCGCTGTCCGTGACGCTGATCTTGATGTGGCCGGGGTCCAACCGCGACACCTTGAGGCAAATCTCGCCCCGTTCTGTGAATTTGACTGCGTTGCCCGCCAGATTGAGCAATACCTGCCGTATACGCACAGGGTCGCCGCGCAGACAATGGGGCAGATCCGCATCGAAAATCAAACTCATGGACAAATCCCGCTCCGCCACCGCAGCCCGCAATATCGCAAGCACCTCATCGCAAACCAAGTGCAGGTCGAAATCGATTTGCTCGACGGTCATCCGGCCCGCCTCGATTTTTGAGTAATCGAGCACGTCGTTGATGAGAGTAAGCAGCGCATCGCCCGAGCGCTGTACGGTCTCAGCGAACTCACGCTGCTCGGCATTCAAGGGAGTCTCCAGCAGCAGCGTGGCAAAGCCGAGCACGCCGTTCGTAGGCGTGCGAATCTCGTGGCTCATCATGGCGAGAAAATCGCTTTTCGACTTTGATGCAGCTTCGGCGCGTTGCGCATGCACCTCCGCCAGCCCTTTGGCCTCCGCCAGCCGCGCTTGCACGATTCTATCGCGCCGCCGCGAGCGTAGGGCAGCGCTGCTCAGGCGGAACACCACGAAGCTGGCGAGCACCGACAGCACGGCGACGGCGGCGAATGCGACGATGCCGGCCCGGCGGATCGCGGCGATGCGCGCGTCAAAATCGCGCACCCACATGTCAACGCCGACGACGCCGACGAAATCGCCGCGCGAGTCGTAGAACGGCGCGTAGGCACTCATGTAGCTGCGCACAGTCTCTTTCACCGGCTCCTCGTTTACTGCGACCTCGCGCCGTTCAAGCGCGCGGCGCAGTGTCGGGTCCCAGGTGTCGTGGCGCGTCATGATCGGGTCGGGGACTTCGCTATCACCGTCCACGCGATACAAATAATCGGTGCCCAAGATGTAGTAGATCTTGCCTCCGTCGAGAACCGCGGTATAGACATAGATAATGTCGGATGTGGCCTTATGAAATTTGACGAGCGGCGCCAGCAGTTCCAAGTGCTCGGTGCTGCCGGCTTGCGCTTGCGACTTGAGCAGCCGATGCCGGTCGCCATCCAGCAAAGTGGCGGCAACGCGAGCCAGCTGCGTAAGCTCGGTGCGCACGGCATCGAGTTGCGCCTCCCGTGCCGAATGCCACATGAATAGTAGGCCGAGGCAGGAAATCACCATAATGACGCATCCCGCCAGCATGCCGTGCAACAGCGGACCGTCGATGCGACCAATTAGGCGTTTCAAGATGTTCATGGCCCACTTCCGGTATCGGCCCGCCGCAGGGAAGCTGTAGGATGGGAATCGAAGCCCATCCGCTAAGGGATCGCCGTACTCTGTCAGAGGGAAAGCAGCAAAGCAACGGAGGGATTGTGCTCAAAAGACTCCTCGTCATCGTAGTCTGCGTACTCGTCGTGCTCGCCGTCATCGGACTCCTGCTACCGCGCAACACGCGCGTATCGCGCTCCATCACCATTGCGCGGCCGGCGAGCTTGGTCTACGCCACGGTCAATTCGTTTCAGCTATTTCCAAAGTGGTCGCCGTGGCAGGATTTGGATCCGAACGTGCATCAAACCATGGAGGGTCCGCGCGACGGCGTCGGTGCAAAGCTCGTTTGGACGGGCAACGACAAAGTCGGTTCGGGTACTCAAGTGATCACCGCCTCGACACCCAACGAATCCGTCGCCAGCGACCTC
>JAYTXS010000423.1:0-7142 GCA_043742845.1 Gammaproteobacteria bacterium | reverse complement strand
ACTCAGCCGAATGAAGTGCGCGGCAACCATGTGCATCGAACCGCGACGGAGACCACCACCGTGGTGGGTCCCTGCCTAATTCGTCTCAAGGAGGCGCAGGAGATTCGCGATCTGCAGGTGCCGGCGGGGGAGACCTGGCGGCTGACCATCCCGCCCGGAGTAGTGCATTCGTTTTGCAACACCGGCGACTCGGTCATGGTGTTGGTATCGTTCAGCAGCAACCTTCATGATCCCGCAGGTTCAGATACGGAGCGTCTGCAGATTCTTTAGAGGGGCGCGAGCAGGGCGCGTCGCGATCAGACGATTTGACACGCCTCCGCGAAGGACAGGCGCGGCAGCCGCGCAAACAAATACTCCGTAGTTCCCGTGCCAAGGGCGCATAGGAAATTCGACTTGACCGTTGTGCCGGCGAAGAACTCGGCATCCACCTTGGCGTTATCGAAGCCGGACATGGGGCCGCAATCCAACCCGAGTGCGCGTGCCGCCAAGATGAGGTAAGCACCCTGCAGGGTGGCGTTGCGCATCATGGTGGTCAGGACTTGGGGAGAGCCTTTGAATGAATCCGCGGCGCCCGGCTTTGGCGGAAACAGGAAGGGAAGCTTCTCGTAGAAGTGCTCATCCATGCCGATGATGACCGTGACCGGTGCTTGCTCGACCTTGACGACATTGCCGGGGGAGACGCAGCCGACCAGCTTTGCCTTCGCCGCGGTGCCCTTGACGAAGACGAATCGAGCCGGCGTGGAATTGGTCGCGGTGGGGCCGAATTTCAACAGTTCATAGAGTGCGTGCAGCGTTTGGTCCGTTACCGGTTCGGGAGCCCACCGATTGTAGGAGCGGGCCTCGCGAAACAAAGTGTCGAGTGCTGCTTCGTCCAATGCTTTTTTCATTTTGCGCCTGCCGGGGTCAATGACTCGAGTTCGTGGCCGCGCTTGAAATCGCGGATATGCTTCTCCATCCAGGTGCGCGCCTGTTCGCTGCGGCGAAGTTTGATCGCTTCGGCGATGTTTCCCTGGGCATCGAGAATGCGCGTGCGCGCCTGCGGCACGCGACCGATCATACGGGTGAGCGCTGGGGCGAGCAAGAGATTGAGCGGCGCCTGCGACAGCGCCAGCACTTGATTGCCGCTGGCTACGGCCACCGCGGAAAAGAAATCAACCACCGCGGCAACGGCCGCCGCAGTGTCGGCGACTTCGCGCTTGAAGCGCGCAGCGGCGCGCACCAGGGTCTGCAGCTGTGCCGGCGTGCGCCGCGACGCCGCGTATTGTGCGGCGACGGGCTCGATCGCCATCATGGCCTCCCATAGCTCTAGAAAGGTGACATCGTGCAGCGCGAGCGCACGGCTCACGCCTGAGCTTACCTGCTGCGGCTCCGGGCGCGTGACCCGCAGCCGCTTCTCGCCGCGTGCGCGGCCCAGCAGACCGTGTGTTTCCAATTCGCGAATGGCCTCGCGAATGGTCGAGCGATTGACGCCGAATTGCCGCGCCAGATCCGTTTCGGAGGGTAGCGGATCGCCGGTGCGAAGCGAGCGGGCGACGATGCGCTCCTCGATGAGATTGGCGATCTGCCGGTATGCGGGATGATCGTCGAGCGGGACGAATAGATCGGTCATCAGCCCTCTCCGAACAACTCACGCCCGATCAACATGCGGCGGATCTCCGAGGTTCCCGCACCGATCTCGTACAGTTTGGCGTCGCGCAGCAAGCGCCCGGGCGGATAGTCGTTGATGTAGCCGTTGCCTCCCAGAAGCTGGATTGCATCGAGCGCCGATTTCGTTGCCGCCTCAGCGCAGAACAAGATGCAGGCGGCTGCATCCTTGCGCGTGGAGTCGGAGCGGTCGCATGCCGCGGCCACCATGTAGGCGTAACTGCGGCAGGCATTGAGCGAGGCATACATGTCCGCAAGCTTGCCCTGCACCAGCTCGAAGGTGCCGATGGCCTGGCCGAACTGGCGCCGTTCGCGAACATAGGGGACGGCGACATCGAGAGCCGCTGCCATCAGCCCCAGCGGGCCGCCCGATAGAACGACGCGTTCGTAGTCGAGACCGCGCATCAAGACGCTGACGCCGCGATTCTCCTCCCCTAGCAAATTGGCCTCGGGCACTTCGCAAGCGTCAAACACCAACTCGCTGGTGCTCGAGCCGCGCATGCCGAGCTTGTCGAGCTTCTGGGCCGGGGTGAATCCCTTGAAGCCTTTTTCGATGATGAAGGCGCTGATGCCGCGTTGCCGGGCATTCGGACTGGTCTTCGCGTACACCACCAGCACGTCCGCTTCGGGGCCGTTGGTGATCCACATCTTGCGCCCGTCGAGCACATAGCGGTCGCCGTGCTTGACCGCCTTGAGCTGCATGGAAACCACATCGGATCCCGCGCCGGGTTCGGACATGGCGAGCGCTCCGACATGCTCGCCGCTGATGAGCTTGGGCAGGTACTTGCGCTTCTGCGCGTCGGAGGCATTGAGCGCCAGCTGGTTCACGCACAGGTTCGAATGGGCGCCATAGCTCAGGCCCACCGCACCTGAAGCACGCGAGATTTCCTCCATGGCGATGGTGTGGGCGAGATAGCCCAAGCCGGCGCCGCCGTACTCGGGGCTGACGGTCATGCCCAACAGCCCCAAGTCGCCGAATTCGCGCCATAGATCGCGCGGAAACTCATTGCTGCGATCGATTTCGCCGGCGCGCGGCGCGATGCGTTCCTGGGCAAAGCGCTGCACCTGATCGCGCACGGCGTCGATGTCTTCGCCAAGGCCAAAATTGAATTCTCTGTAAGCAGAATTGGCCATTCGGCGCACCCCTTGTCAGCGGACCCTAAATAGTTGGATAATCGGACTGTCGGACAATTTTGCCACTCCCGGTGCAATAAAGCCAATGGCCCAGATCGTCTCGAAAATCGACACGCGCTCCCAGGAATTCGCTGACAACCGCGCGGCCATGCAGCCGCTGGTCGATGATTTACGGGCGACGCTGCAGCGCAATGCCGCGGGCGGCAGTGCGGCGGCACGCGACAAGCACATCAAGGCCGGCAAGCTGCTGGCGCGCGAGCGCATCGCGACCCTGCTCGATGCCGGGTCACCATTCCTGGAGTTGTCGCCGCTGGCGGCACAGGGGGTGTACGGCGAGGAGCTGCCCGGCGCCGGCCTGATTACCGGCATCGGCCGAATCTGCGGCCGTGAGTGCATGGTGGTGGCGAATGATCCCACGGTGAAAGGCGGCACTTATTATCCGCTCACCGTGAAGAAGCACTTGCGCGCTCAGGAGATAGCCGGCGACAACGAATTGCCCTGCATTTACCTGGTGGAGAGTGGCGGCGCATTTCTGCCGAAGCAAGACGAGGTGTTTCCCGACCGTGATCACTTCGGCCGCATATTTTTCAACCAGGCGCGGCTGTCGGCGGCGGGGATTGCGCAGATTGCCGTGGTGCATGGATCCTGCACCGCGGGCGGCGCGTACGTGCCCGCCATGTCGGACCACGCCGTGATCGTGCGCAATCAGGGACGAGTGTTTCTAGGCGGCCCGCCGCTGGTGCGGGCGGCGACCGGCGAGGAAATCGACGCCGAGTCCTTGGGCGGCGCGGATGTGCATTGCCGACGTTCCGGCGTCACCGATTACTATGCGCAGAATGATACGCATGCGCTGGCTTTCGCGCGTCGTGCCGTGGCCCGGTTGCGGCCCAGTGCGACGCGGTCTGTTGGTGGCGCTGGCGCTGGCGCTGGCGTGGGCGTGGGCGTGGGCTTGGGTCTGGGCGCGGCCGGCAGCGCGGCCAGCGATCCTTTGTATGATCCGGCCGAGCTCTACGGCGTCATCCCGCCATCCTCACGCAAGCCCTACGATGTGCGTGAGCTCATTGCGCGTCTGGTGGACCGCTCCTGGTTTGACGAATTTAAGGCGCTGTACGGCACAACATTGGTGTGCGGCTTCGCGCAGATCCACGGCTCGACGGTGGGCATTTTGGCCAACAACGGCATCTTGTTTTCCGAGAGCGCCCTGAAGGGCACGCACTTTATCGAATTGTGCTGCCGCGAGGGCATACCGCTCGTGTTTCTTCAGAATATCTCCGGCTTCATGGTCGGCCAGGCGGCCGAGGCGGGCGGCATCGCCAAGGATGGCGCTAAGTTGGTCACGGCCGTCGCCTGCGCGGCGGTGGCAAAATTCACGGTGGTCATCGGCGGCAGCTTCGGTGCCGGCAATTACGCCATGTGCGGCCGAGCCTATAGTCCGCGTTTTCTATTTCAATGGCCGAACGCACGCACTTCGGTGATGGGTGGCGAGCAGGCGGCCGCGGTACTCGCCACCATCAAGCGCGAGGCACTGGAGCGAAGCGGCGGCTCGTTGAGCGAGGCAGATGAGGAGCAGCTGAAGGCACCGATTCGCGAGCAGTTCGAGCGCCAGGGTCATCCTTACTATGCCTCCGCACGGCTGTGGGACGACGGCGTCATCGATCCGCTGGACACTCGGCGGGCTCTGGGCTTGGCCCTCGCCTTGACCAAGACGCAGCAGCCGCGAGCCACGCGCTTCGGCGTGTTCCGCATGTGAGGCGGCCGATGCGACGACTACTCATTGCCAACCGAGGCGAAATCGTTTGCCGAATCATACGCACGGCGCGGCGTATGGGCATTACCAGCCTTGCGGTGTATTCGGAAGCCGATCGCAACGCGCGGCACACGCGTGATGCCGACGAGGCATACTACTTAGGGCCGGCGCCGGCCGCCGAGAGTTACCTCAACATCGAAAAAATTCTGGCGCTGGCCAAGCGGGTCGGCGCCGACGCCATTCATCCGGGATACGGATTTGTGTCGGAGAATGCCGCGTTCGCGCAGGCCTGCGTCGATGCCGGGTTGATCTTCGTCGGTCCGCCCGCGTCCGCCATCCGGGCGATGGGCTCGAAGAGCGCGTCAAAGGCCGCCATGGCGGCGGTGGGCGTGCCGGTGGCCCCCGGGTACCATGGAGACGATCAGAGTCCGCAGCGTCTCTTGTCCGAAGCGCAGCGCGTCGGCTTTCCGCTCATTATCAAGGCGAGCGCCGGCGGCGGCGGCAAGGGCATGCAGGTGGTCAACGGCGCCGCGGAGGTCGCGGCAGCGGTCGAATCGGCGCAACGCTTGGCGCGCACCGCCTTCAGCGACGACCGGCTGCTGCTGGAGCGCTACTTTCCGCTGGCGCGCCACGTGGAAGTCCAGGTATTCGCCGACTCGCACGGAGGCATCGTCAGCTTGTTCGACCGTGACTGCTCGGTGCAGCGCCGCCATCAGAAAATCATCGAGGAGGCGCCGGCGCCCGGCCTGCGTGATGAAGTCCGCTCGAACATGTCCCAGGCGGCCATTCAGGCCGCGCGTGCGGTGAACTACGTGGGTGCGGGAACCGTAGAGTTTCTGGTGGATGAAGTGCAGCACTTCTACTTCATGGAGATGAATACCCGCCTGCAGGTAGAACATCCGGTCACCGAGCTCATCACAGGCATTGACCTGGTGGAGTGGCAACTGCGCATCGCGCAGGGCGCGTCTCTGCCGCTGCGCCAGGAGGGCGTAGTGCAGCGGGGCGCCGCTGTGGAGGTGCGCCTGTACGCCGAGGATCCTGCCAAGGGATATCTACCGAGCGTCGGGCGGATCACGCACCTGAAGTGGCCCGAGGACGCCGCCGGCCTGCGCCTCGACATGGGGGTCGATGTCGGCGACGAGGTCTCACCGTTTTACGATCCCATGCTGGGCAAGGTGATTGCATGGGGTGAGTCGCGCGACGAGGCGATCGCCCGACTGCGTCAGGCGCTCGATAAAATTGAAATCGTCGGTGTGACCACGAATCGCGCTCTGCTGAGCAGCGCGCTCGGCGAGGAGGAATTTCGCGGCGGCGGCGTTGCAACCAATTTTCTGCAGGTGCGCCGGGCGCACTTATCATTCGGCGAGCCGCAGGCCGGTGCCGTCGATGCAGTGCTGGCCGCACTGTGGTATGCGACTCGCGAGAGCGCGGGCGATGCGCTATGGGCCGACACACGCGGCTGGCGCTTGGCCGCCGCGCCGCGCAGCGCCTGGAGATTCGCGGATCGAACGATAGTGATCGAATGCGGCACGCAGCGGGACACTTACGTGGCACGCGTTGATGCGCGGGAATATGCGCTGCGGGTGACGGCGAGGGGTATGCAGTCGCTCGCCGTGGAACTTTCGGGGGAGCTTGCGCACCTGCATGTGGTCGAGGCGGATCAGCAGCTGCATTTATTCCGTAACGGCCGGCACGTGGTGCTGCGTCTGACGCGCACCGAAGACTCCTTGCAGGTCAGTGCGGGGGCTGAGGAGGGCTCGCTGCTGACGCCGCTGCCGGGCACGGTGGTGGCCGTGCACGTGGAGGCTGGGCGACAGGTCGCGCGCGGCGTGCCGCTGGTGACCGTGGAGGCGATGAAAATGGAACACACACTGACGGCCCCCTACGACGGGACCGTCACGCGCGTTACCTTCGGCGTGGGCGAGAGAGTGGCGGCGGGCGCCATATTGGTCGAGCTGGCGCCGCTGGGCGCCGAGCAACAAAAAGGTTAGCGGTTCTACGCGACCTGAGCGCTGGCGGTCTCTTTCGCGTCGGCACAGACAAGCGTCGGCAGTGAAACTTTGAATCGAGTCTCGTGCCCCAGCAGCGTGGCGAGTGCGATCTTGCCGCCGGCCTCGTGAACGTAGCGCCGCACCAGGGACATTCCCGTGCCGTGCGGCGTCTCGCCGGGAGCGCAGGCCAGAGTCGAGTAGCCTGACTTGAAGATCAATTTGATTGCTTGGCGATCACGCAACCGCGCCGCCGCGTCTTCGGTGAGCAAGCCTCTGGAAATGGCGGTGGCCCGGACCTGCTCCGGATCGAGTCCGGCGCCGTCGTCTTGAAAGTGCAACTCGAAGGTTTGATCGGGATTGGGCTTGAATTCCAGCTCCAGTGTGCCGTGCGCCGGTTTGCCGGCGCTGCTACGCACGGCGGGCGTCTCGATGCCGTGCATCACAGCATTGCGAATCAGCTGAATGGCGACATTCTTGATGGTCGCCTGATAGCGCTGCGGCACCAGCTGCAGCCCGGCGCATTCCAGTACCACGGTCTTTCCCTGTTCGCTGGCAACGAGTTCGGTCAGTGCGGTGAGCGTGCTGTCGAGGCTGCCGGCCTGCGCCATGCGGTGCGCCTTGGGCTT
>JAYTXS010000422.1:0-2193 GCA_043742845.1 Gammaproteobacteria bacterium | reverse complement strand
TCCGCATCATGGATCACACTGCAATTTCCACCCCTCCCTTCCAGGTTCGATGCCGAATGCTACACAATGCATCGCCGCCGCAGGGCCGAATGGCTATGGGCACCCCAATGACGCAGTCCGTCAGGTCGTGCTGTCTGCGGGCCGCGAATTCCTGCAGGTGAGCGACAAGGGCCGATCTGTCGTGCAATGGAGGCACAGGCGATAATGCCCATCCGCAACGCCATCTGGACCGTAAGTGACAAGCCGCAACCCCTTGCTGAAGCGCGCTTACCCAGCGAGCGGGTGCTGGAAGACATGATTGTGGCCGCGCCGCGCATCCTTTCTGTAGATCGGCGTGCAAAAGGAACCCCCATAGCGGGGTGATCGGCGTCCAAAAGGTGTCCCTCATTTCGATGGTTTAGGCAGCCGCTTGGTTTTTCAGGTGGCGAGATCGGGATGTTGGTGGTGGAGACAGTTGTTCGGATCCGGCGCGAGCGCGCCGCCGGTAAAGCGATCAAGGCGATTGCGCGGGATTTACGGTTGTCGCGCAAGGTGGTGCGCAAGGCGATTGACGCTCCCGAGGGGGCGTTTGGTTATCATCGTACGGTTCAGCCGCTGCCGCGGATCGGGCCCTTCCAGGAACGTCTCGACACGCTGCTGATGGAGAACGAAGCGCGGCATCGGCGTGATCGGCTGCGGATGACGCGGATCCATGACCTGCTGCTGCGCGAGGGGTTCGAGGGGTCGTACGATGCTGTCCGCCGCTATGCTCGGCGCTGGGCGGAAGCACGACGTAAGGATCCCGGCGCCAACGTGACCGGCGGCGTGGCGGCGTTCATTCCGCTGCTGTTCCAGCCTGGCGAGGCATATCAGTTCGACTGGAGCCATGAGGACGTCGAGATCGCGGGCAAGCCGATGCGGGTGAAGGTCGCCCAGATGCGGCTGTGCGCGTCGCGCGCGGTCTACGTCCGGGCCTATCCGCGCGAGACGCAGGAGATGGTGTTCGACGCACATGCGCGCGGCTTTGCCTTCTTCGGTGGTGTGCCGCTGCGCGGCATCTACGACAACATGAAGACCGCGGTGACGACGGTGTTCGTCGGCAAGGAGCGCGTCTTCAACCGCCGGTTCCTGATCATGGCGGATCATTATATGGTCGAGCCCACCGCATGCTCGCCAGCGGCGGGTTGGGAGAAGGGACAGGTCGAGCACCAGGTCCAGACGATCCGGGGCCGCTTCTTCCAGCCCCGGCTGCGGTTTGCCAGCTTTGAGGAACTGAACGGTTGGCTGGAGGCCGAGTGCCTGCGCTGGGCGGCCATGCATCCGCATCCCGAGCAGAAGGATATGACGGTCGCCGACGCCCTGGAGGCGGAACGGCCGGCGCTGCAGCCGATGCTGGCACCATTCGACGGCTTCCACGAGACAAGCCACGCGGTAACCGGAACTTGCCTGATCAGCTTTGATCGCAATCGGTACTCGGTGGCGGCACGTGCTGTGCGTGGCGCGGTTCAGGTGCGTGCCTATGCGACAAGGATCGTCGTCCGCTTGGGTGACGAGGTCGTCGCGGAGCACCTTCGCTGCTTCGGGCGTGACCGGACTATTTATAATCCCTGGCACTATCTGCCGGTGCTGGTGAAGAAGCCCGGCGCGCTGCGGAACGGCGCTCCGTTCCTGGGCTGGGATCTGCCGCCTGCGCTTGCGCGGCTGCGGCGCAAGCTTGGCAGCGGTGACGAAGCCGATCGCCGCTTTGTCCGCGTTCTGGCGGCCATATCGACCGATGGGCTGGAAGCGATCGAGAGTGCGGTCCTCGAAGCACTCGACGCGGGCGCGGCCAGCGACGAGGTGATCCTCAACATCTTGTCGCGACGGCGTGAACCACTTGTCGATCAGCCGTTGAGCGTTGTGGTCGATCTCAAGCTCACTCACCCACCGATCGCCGACTGCGCACGCTATGATACCGTACGAGATCTCGATGCAGCGGCATGAGATGTTGGACGCCATGCGCGCGCTCGGCCTCAAAGGGATGGCTGGTGCGTTCGACGATGCAGTCACCACCGGTGTGCAGCGCAAACGCACGATCGCAGAGATACTGGCCGATCTGCTGCGCGCCGAGGCCGCCCATCGCCACGCCGCCTCGATCCGCTATCGGATGAGCGCCGCCAAGCTGCCGGTGGTGAAGGACATCGACGCGTTCAAGTTCGATGGCACTCCGATCAA
>JAYTXS010000421.1:0-2499 GCA_043742845.1 Gammaproteobacteria bacterium | reverse complement strand
GTCGAAACTGCAATCTCGCGTGGCGGCGCTGCGGTAACCGCATGCGGATGCCAGACGCGCAGGCGATATCTTCCGGGCGGCAGATTCAAGGCGGCGCTGCCTGAATCGTTAAGTTTGGCGAAGTACGGCGAGTCGACCACGCCGACGTAGCCCACCATGTTGTCGTGAATGTTGCAGCCTAAGATCGCGAGTCCCGCCTTATCGAAGATCACGGCGGTGTGCGGCGATCCGGCATATAGCTTGAGCGTGAACGTCTTGGCGCTCGAGAATGAATACACTTGATGCCGGAAATGATCGCTGTTGGGAAAGGTGATCGCGGTGCCCGTGCGCACCACGCTGACGCGCGGCATGAACTGCTTGCCGATCTGATCGATGATGGCCGTATCGTGGCTCGGCGCAGGCGCTGCATCGAGCGGATCGAAAACGATCAGCGCATCCGCGGCGGCGGTGGCCGGTCGCGTGGTTACGTCAACCGTCACCGTGGCAGCGAGCGTTTGTTGCGCGCACAGCACTGTAAGCAATGCCGCTAGGAGGTGCCGATGACGAGGACTTAAGTTCATTGGCCAGCCGCGGGCATGGGCTCGACCACGTCGCGCTTCATGGGCGCAAGCAGCCGCAGCAACTCGTTCGTGGCTCCCAAACTGACGTGCCGCTCCTGCAGCACCATGCGCAGTTGCGCAACCATGCCGTAGAACTCAGCTTCCGAAATGTGATGACCGGCATGCACTTCTTTCATGGAGTCGCCGGAATAGTGGCAGGGGCCGCCGGAAAGGTCGCAGATCTGTTCTGCCAGCAATCGCTTGATGCGGTCCAACTTGGAATCCTTGAAGCTTCGTCCAAGCTTTGGATCCGCGCTCACGCGATCGATGAGCGTAGCCGCGATAGCGGCGACTCCGGTCTCGCCGCCCAGTCGATCGTACAGGCGCGTCTGCGCGCCCGGGGCCGCGCCCGACGCCACTCCCAAAAGCAGCAGAAGCGAGCAGGTCAGCGCACGATAGGGCACAGCTGTCATAAATAAATCCAACAAAGCCGTTAGGTTAAACGGGCTGAAGCGCCGGAGCTGTGCGTTTGGACACAATATTCCGCTGCCGTTCACCATAACCTCGCTTCCCGTGAAAACATTCATTCGATTTGCCGTTACCGGGTTGTCGGCCGCTACGGCGTTGGCTGTAAGTCTGCCGCTATATGCCGGGGACCGGCTGCAGTGGACCGGGGCGGTGACCCAAATCGAGGGATCTGCCGGCGGTGGCCTAGTCCCATGGGCACTGATTGGCGGACTAGGCACGGATACTGAGCTCGGCGCCTCTGCATTTGCGACCTATGCGTCGACCCAGGACTTCGCTCTGCGGTCAGGAGGAGTCAACGTCGGCGTGGACGACCGAGTGGAGTTTTCTGTGGATCGCCAACGCTTCGACGCCGGCTCGGTAGTTCCGGGCCTAACCCTGGGACAGGACGTCGTAGGCGTCAAGGTGCGGTTGGCGGGCGATGCCGTATTCGAGCCAGACCGGTGGCTGCCCCAGATCGCCGTCGGCGCGCAGTGGAAGCGCACCCTGGATTTCGATCAGATTCCGCGCGCCGTCGGCGCCGCGCGCGGCGAAGCTGTCGATTTGTACATTGCGGTGACCAAGTTGTACTTCGCAGCGATAGGCGGCCGCAATGTCATTCTCGATGCGACGCTGCGACGCACGCGGGCCAATCAATTCGGGCTGCTTGGCTTTGGCGGCGACGGCAGCGGTTACACCTTGGCTCCGGAGTTCTCGGCCGCCGTGTGGTTGAGGGAGGATGTGTTGTTGGGGGCTGAATACCGCGACAAACCGAATAATCTCAGTGCTTTTCGCGAAAACAGCGCCCAAGACTTGTTTCTCGCGTGGTCGCCGGTGAGAAATATCTCGGTAACGGCAGCATGGGCGGATCTTGGCCACATCGCCGGCAAATCGACGCAGCGGGGCGCCTACATTTCCGTGTGGCTAGGATACTGATTGCCGCTAGTATACGCGGCCTCATGCCTACCGTACGTCTCGATAAAGTCTCCCTAAGCTTCGGTCTCAAACCCCTGCTGCACGACGCAGCCTTGCAGATTCGCAAGGGCGAGCGACTCTGCCTGCTAGGACGCAATGGCGAAGGCAAGTCCTCGCTGCTGCAGCTGATTACCCGCCAAATCGTGCCCGACGCCGGTGAGGTTTGGGTTCGACCCGGTGCGCGAGTCGCAAGCCTGGCACAGGATGTCTCGCCCGCCAGCGAGGCGGTGGTGCGCGATGTGGTGATGAGCGGTTTGCGCCGCGCCGAGCACGATGATTGGCAGGCCGACCTGCTGGTGGATCAAGTGATTTCGCGCCTAGAACTCGATCCGGACGCCATCATGAGCGCCCTGTCGGGCGGCTGGCGACGACGGGTGATGCTCGGCCGCGCACTGGTAGCCGCACCCGATCTGCTGCTGCTGGATGAACCGACGAATCATTTGGATATCGAGGCAATCACCTGGCTCGAGGACACGATGCT
>JAYTXS010000420.1:0-16743 GCA_043742845.1 Gammaproteobacteria bacterium | reverse complement strand
ACGAAATTGCTCTTCCATGAGTCGGCACACGGCTTCCCACTCAGGCCGGCTTACGCGGCCCTCGAAGCCTCGGTCGGCGATGATTTCCACATCGCGGTCCGCCACCTGCACATAGATCAGCACGCCGTTATTCTGCTCGGTATCCCACACCCTAAGGTGCGCGAACACTTCCATCGCCCGCACCCGCGGCACGACGCTATTGAGTACATGCAGCGGCGACAGCGCCGTTTCGATGGCGAAGCGTATCTCTCCCTGATGTGCGAGCTCGACCTTGGCTATGGCCTGTTCGATGGCGTCGAGGGCGGTACTAGGAAATAACATGCGCGTGCGCCAGTGAGTCGCGGCAACATGGCGGATGAGTCGGCCGATTTGCATTACCAGCTCCCCGACGCGCCGCCGCCGCCGCCCCCGCCCCCGCCGCCGCTGAAACCGCCGCCGCCTCCTCCGCCGAAGCCCCCGCCGCCGCCAAATCCGCCGCCCCAGCCACTGCCGGCCGACCAGCCACGAGAATTGGATCCCGCCAGCATGGCGAACAGGAAAGCCACAACACCGGCGCCCAAGCCGATGGGCAGCACATGGCTTAACAACCAAGCCAGGCCACCCGCCAAGCCGCCCGTGGCCACCGATCCGAACAGCCGGCCAAATACGGCACGCAGCACGCCGCTGCCTACGAATACCACCACCAGCAGCAGCGGCAGCAGATGCCCCATATCGCTGCGGTGCTCCCATTTCTTGTCCGGCTCCGGAAGCGGCTCGCCGTTGACCACGGCAATCATCTGATCGACGCCGGCTTCGACGCCGCCGTCATAGTCGCCCGTCTTGAACCGCGGAGTGATGGCCTCGCTGATGATGCGGTTTGCGATGGCGTCAGGCAGGGCGCCCTCCAAGCCATACCCCACCTCGATGCGCACGCGCCGATCATTCTTGGCTACGATCAAATAAGCCCCATCGGATACGCCTTTGCGTCCCAGCTTCCACGCATCCTCGACCCTGATGCCGAATTGCTCGATTTCCTCGGGCTGCGTACTCGGCACGATGAGCACCGCGATCTGGCTGCCCTTCCTGGCCTCCAGGTTCGCAAGCTTGGATTCGATGCGAGTGACCGCTTCGCCGGACAGTGTGCCCGTGAGGTCGGTGACGCGCGCGGTGAGCGCCGGCACCGACACCTGCGCCTGCACCCGCGGCGCCGCAAGCAGGATCGCGAGCAGCAGGGCCAGTCCTGCCGCCGCGAGCCCGATGCGGCGTGGCGACGTCATTGGCAGCCTAGTGCGTGGCAGGTGCCGCAGCCGGCACAGGCGCCGGGGCGGCGGCCGGGGCGGCAAAATCCACTGTGGGCGGCTTGGAAATGACGGCCTCATTTTCCACCGTGAAGTTCGGCTTCGGTTTATAGCCGAAAATCATGGCCGTCAAATTGCCGGGGAAGGAACGCACCGTCACGTTGTATTCCTGCACCGCCTGGATGTAGCGGTTGCGCGCCACCGTGATGCGGTTCTCCGTGCCCTCGAGCTGCGCCTGCAGGTCGCGGAAATTCTGATCGGATTTCAATTGCGGGTAGTTCTCAGTGACGACCAAAAGGCGCGATAGCGCGCTCGACAATTCGCCCTGAGCGGCCTGGAACTTGGCGAACGCTGCCGGATCGTTGACCAGCTCAGGCGTCGCCTGAATCGAGCCGACCTTGGCGCGCGCTTCGGTCACGCCCAGTAGCACGGAGCTTTCCTGCGCGGCATAGCCCTTGACCGTGTTGACCAGATTGGGAATGAGGTCGGCTCGGCGTTGGTATTGGTTCAGGACTTCCGACCAAGCTGCCTTGATCTGCTCATCCTGACTCTGCATTGTGTTGTAACCGCATCCAGACAGCAGCAAGCAGGCCGCGGCGGCAAGTCCTAACGCCAAATTACGCATGAAGCCCCTCCGGCCCCTCGAAGGTGGGGGCGTGCAAGGGAGTTTAACACCGTCGCAAAAAAAGCCCCGAGTGATGAACTCGGGGCTGGAGAGGCGGACTTCAGTGAAGGGAAGTAAAGCCCGCTAGGGGATTGATTCGTTGGGGCGCTAGTGCAAATGGTCCCATTGCAAGACTTGGATATCGGTTTCCTCGAGGTCGAAGCTGCGTGCCAGCATGCGCGCAATCTCGCGATCGCCTTCGACTTTGCTGGTCCTATCGAGGAGTTCCACCACGCCCCGATATTCGTTGTATTCGATGGCCCCTTCCGACTGTGAGATGAAGTGGGTGTAGTATTTGACGCTCATGGGGTAGAGCTTATGATTCGCAGCCCGAGCAATCTGTGAACGAACGCTCAGTAGACCCCAGTCACTCCCGAACCAAGTTCACGTCCTTAGCCTGGACCTTGTCTATATTGCGCTGTGTCAAGATATCGCCCCCCCACTCCGCCCGGCTCGAAGTACATCACTCCCGAAGGAGCCAAGCGGCTGCGGGACGAACTCGATGAGTTGTGGCACCACGAACGTCCGCGGGTGACTCAGGCCGTGTCGGAAGCCGCAGCTCAAGGCGACCGCTCGGAGAACGCCGAATACACCTACGGCAAGAGGCGCCTGCACGAAATCGATCGACGGGTGCGCTTCCTACGTAAGCGGCTGGAAGGCATGACCATCGTGGACCCCCAGGCGCCGTTGGGTCGCCGTGACCCGGCGCGGGTATATTTCGGCGCCTGGGTGCAAATCGAGAGCAGCAGCGACACGCGCCGCACCGTGCGCTGGTATCGGCTGGTAGGGCCGGACGAATTCGACATGGCCGAGGACTACGTCAGCATGGACTCGCCGCTGGGCCGAAGCCTCTTGGGCAAGCGTATCGACGACGATGTGCAGGTCCTCCTGCCGGGAGGGGCGACCACCTTCTCGGTGGTCGCCGTCAGCTACGCGCTCAAACCACCCGAACGTTCTTGAACTGCCACGGATCCGTCGTGTCGAGATCCTCGGCAAAAAGCTCGCCCCGTTGTAGCAAGGGCGTCCAATCAGTGTATTCGCCCACCATCTTTCCCAAGTAGGGAAGGCAGATCTGCAGCGGGCGCTCGAAATCCATGTCGTCGGGCTCGACGATGCCCCGCGTTGGATTCTCCATGGCCCAGATCATGCCCGACAATGCCGCCACCGTGACTTGCAGGCTGGTCGCACTGTTGTACGGCGCCAATTTGCGCGCCTCCTCGATGGATAGCTGCGAACCATACCAGTAGGCATTCTTCTTGTGTCCGGCGAGCAGTACGCCCAACTCATCGATGCCGCCCGTGATTTCCTTCAGCATGATGCGTTTGCGATCCTGCAGATGCCAGTTGTTGCCGGCGAACTCATGCACGGACAACACCGCGTTGTCGCTGGGGTGATAGGCGTAGTGGCTGGTCGGCCGGTACGCTACCCGCTCTCCCTCCATCACGGTGTAGTAATCCGCCAATGAAATGGCTTCGGAATGTGTGATCAGAAAGCCGTGAAAATGGCCGGCTTTCGGCGTCCAGGTGCGTACCCGGGTGCTCGCGCCAGGACGGGTCAGGTAAATGGCGCAGCCCGACCCCACCTTGTGGCGGCCACCGTCCGCCGGAAAATGTTTCTCATGCGTGCCCCAGCCGAGTTCGGCGGGCTGGGCTCCTTCGCTGACGAAGCCATCGACCGACCAGGTGTTGACGAATTCATTCGCCTCCTTGGGTACGTTCGAGACCTGCGTGTCTCGTTCCGCGATATGCATGACCTTGATGCCAAGCGTCTGCGCGAGACGCGCCCAAGCCTCGCGGCTCGCCGGTATGCCGGCATCCACTCCCGTGTCCTTGGCAATGTTGAGCAAAGCCCGCTTGACCAGATGCGACACCAAGCCCGGGTTG
Source organism: Gammaproteobacteria bacterium (assembly GCA_043742845.1). Taxonomy (GTDB): domain Bacteria; phylum Pseudomonadota; class Gammaproteobacteria; order Steroidobacterales; family Steroidobacteraceae; genus Bog-1198. Next base: position 12,919 of record JAYTXS010000420.1, on the reverse strand, counting down.
GCGCCGTGCGTGAGTACGGCCGTAGGCGTGTTCTTGGCGCCCTCGCGCAGCTTCAACGCGTCCATGCGCATGGTGTAGTTGCTGCGCGAATCCACTGACGCATGCGGATCCGTGTAGCCGCCCGCCCAGGGCTCGATACAGGTATCCAAATACAGCGCGCCGCGTTCGCGCGCCAGTTGAACCAAAGCCACACTCGACACATCCACAGACAAATTGAGCAGAAAGTCTCCGGCGCCCAGCAGCGGTTCGAGAACTTGCCGATAGTTGTCCCGGGTCAAAGCGGTTTTGACGAACTTCACGCCAAACTCCTCCGCTTCGCTGCGTCCGCTGTTCTGCGCGGTGACGATGGTGATGCGATCCGACGAAGTGCCGATGTGACGCAAGATCAGTGGCAAGACACCCTGTCCGATGCTGCCGAAACCCACAAAAACGATCCTGCCCGCAAATTTCACATGCACTTCGTGTTCGCTCATAATTTCTGTCTCACTTTGGTTTGCTCTCTCATTTTGTTGCCGTTCCTCATTTGTGGTTTGAACCTTAGAAGCGACGCCCGCTCGGGGGATCGCCGCCAGCCTACCTGGCGGCACTCGAAACCTCCAAGTTTCGGTGGAAATCTAGCCGTCGCGCCAATGAGGCGGATAGGTGCGCGCGTAGCCGGGCAGCGACTCGATGCGATGAATCCAACGCGCCAGCGCCGGATAGTTGCGCTCCATGGGCAGGAAGCGCGCGCCGAGCTGCGCCGCTGCGCTCCTGTCCAGTGCGCGGCGCAGCACCTGAATCCAGGGAAAAATCACCATGTCGGTGGCGGAGTAGTTGGCGCCGACGATCCACTGCTCCTTGCTCAGGCGTCCCTCGATGGTGCGCGCCTCGCGCCCCACCACGTGCATGGCATCGGTGAGCTCATCGATGTTTTCCGCAACCTGCCCCGTGAAAATCGCCTCCGTGATTTTCAGCAGCGAAGGTTCGGCATAGGCCATGAATTCACAGATGACGCGCATGATGACCCCCGCTTCTTCCGGGGTCGCGCCGAAGATCGGGGCCTGCGGATACTTCACGTCGAGGTAGTACAGTACCGCCACCGATTCGAATACCACATAGTCGCCGTCCTTAAGGACGGGCACGCGGCCGCGAGGATTGAGCTTGAGCATTTGAGGCGACTGATGTTCCTGCTTGTCGAAATGCAGCAGCTGCGACTCATAGGGCAGGCCCTTGTGCTCCAGCGCCAAGAGAACGCGCCAAGAGAACGGACTGCCGCTGCCCCAGTAAAGAGTGAGTGCCATGATGCGATTGTAGCGGATGCGCTTCTCCGGGCATCGGGCTAAGCTGCGATTCATGCTAATTCGGACCCTGATCGACGCCGCCGGCTTGCTGGCGATGCTTGGCGAACCGCGTCTGGTCGTTATCGACTGCCGCTTCGATCTCATGCACCCAGAAGCTGGACGGCAGGCTTATCTTAAGGCCCATATTCCCGGCGCACACTACGCCGACTTGAATCTCGACCTGTCGGCGCCCATCCGCGCTGACACAGGCAGGCATCCGTTACCGACGCCCGAGAGCTTCGCCGCAGCGTTGAGCCGGCTTGGAATCAGCAGCGACAGCCAAGTCATCGCCTACGACGAAGCCAATGGCTCATTCGCCGCGCGTCTGTGGTGGATGCTGCGCTGGGTGGGGCATGACGCCGTCGCCGTGCTCGATGGCGGATTGCAGGCCTGGACGAAGCATGGCGGCCCACTGCAATCCGGCGAGACGCCGCCCGCCGCGTTCGCTGACGGCCATTTCTCGCCGCAACCCATCGCCCGCGCCGACCCGGGCGCCGACGCGGGCGCGGGCGCAAGAGCCGCTCTGGTCACCACCACCGAGCTCGAACACGCGCTCTTTAAACCCGCGCCGCGAGCGCCCCAGCCCCTGCTCGTCGATGCGCGCGCCCCGGAGCGTTTCGCCGGACGGGTGGAGCCCATCGATTCGGTGCCGGGACACATTCCCGGCGCTGTGAATCATCCGTTCGCCGCCAATCTCGCCGCCGACAATCGCTTTCTTCCCGCAGCACAACTCAAAGTGCGCTGGCTCGAACGACTCGCCGGGACCACGCCCGAGAACCTCGTCGTCATGTGCGGCTCCGGCGTCACCGCCTGTCACAATCTGCTCAGCCTGGAAGTGGCCGGCCTCCCCGGCGCGAAGCTGTATGCCGGATCGTGGAGCGAGTGGATCCGCGATCCGCGTCGTCCCATCGCCCGTGGTTAGGCAACGCAGTTAACCAATTCATTTACTTGCAGCACCAATTTGTTATCGTGCGCGCGTGAACACCCCCGCCAAATTGCTGCCCGCCAACCACGCCTGGAAAATCGACGAGTCGCTGGACCTGTACCAGGTCGAAGCGTGGGGTAAAGGCTACTTCTCCATCAACGCCGAAGGGCATGTGGTCATCAGGCCCAGCATGGATGCCGCGCGCGAAATCGACCTGGTCGAAGTCGTGCAAGGTTTGAAGGCCCGCGATCTGCACACACCCGTGGTCATCCGCTTCTCCGACATTCTGGCGCATCGGCTGCGCCACATCGCCGAGGCCTTCAGCACTGCGATTACGGAGAACGGCTATAAGAACCGCTACGCCGCGGTGTTCCCCATCAAGGTCAATCAACAACGCCTGGTGGTCGAGGAGGTGTTTCGTTACGGCAAGGAATTCGGCTTCGGCCTCGAGGTCGGCTCCAAGCCCGAACTGCTTGCCGTCCTGTCCATCACGGAAAACGCGCCCGACAGAATCATCATTTGCAACGGCTTCAAAGACGACAGCTACATCGAGGCGGTGATCATCGCTACCAAGCTCGGCCGCACCATCATTCCTGTGGTTGAGAACTACGAAGAAATCCATCTGATTTTGAAGCACGCCGAACGCTACGCCGTGCGGCCGAGGATCGGCGTGCGTGTCAAGCTTGCCAGCGAAGGCGCCGGCCGCTGGCGCGAATCCGCGGGCGAGAAGTCCAAGTTCGGCCTCTTCATCAGCGAAATCCTCGACCTGCACGCGCTGCTCAAGGAGCGCAACATGCTGGACTGCCTGCAACTGGTGCACTGCCATCCCGGCAGCCAGCTGCAGGACATCCGCCGCGTCAAGGACGCCATCAATGAGCTGGCGCATGTGTATGCGGAACTCAAGCTCATGGGCGCCGGCCTCGAGTACATCGATATCGGCGGCGGCTTGGGCGTCGACTACGACGGCAGCGGCACCAACTTCGAGTCCTCGATGAACTACACCTTGAACGAGTACGCCAGCGACGTCGTGTATCGCATCAAGAGCGTCTGCGACGCACGCGATGTGCCGCATCCCATGATCGTCAGCGAATCCGGAAGGGCGATCGCCGCGCACCACAGCTTGCTGGTGTTCGACACTTTGGGCTCCTCCAAGCTGGACCAGTTCAAGGTCACCGGCCGTCCCGAAGAGGACTACCACGGCAAGGAAGAGGTGCCGCAACCGGTGCGCGATTTATTCGACAGCTATCGCTCGGTGAACGAGCGCCGCCTGGTGGAGTGCTACCACGACGGGCTGCAGGCACGTGAGCAGGCCATGCAAATGTTCAACCTGGGCTACCTGAGCCTGGAATTTCGCGCCCTGGCGGAGAAGCTCTACTGGGCCACCTGCGCCAAGATCCGCGACTACTGCCGCAAGCTTGATCGGGTGCCAGAAGAGCTGGAAAACCTCGAAGACATGCTGAGCGACATTCTGTTCTGCAACTTCTCGGTGTTTCAATCCCTGCCCGATAGCTGGGCGATCGGCCAGCTGTTCCCCATCATGCCCATCCAGCGCTTGAACGAAAAGCCGACCCGCAATGCCGTCCTCGCCGACATCACCTGCGATTCGGACGGCAAGATCGACCGCTTCGTCCATCCTCGCGCCACCAAACGCACTCTAGAGGTGCATGAACTCGTCCCCGGGGAGCCCTACTATCTGGCCGCCTTCCTGGTGGGCGCTTACCAGGAAACGCTCGGCGACCTGCACAATCTTTTCGGCGACACCCACGTGGTGCACATCCGGCTGCAGGAAGGCGGCGGCTGGTGGATCGAGGAAATCGTCAAGGGTGACACCGCCAACAAGGTGCTCGAGTACATGGAGTACGACACCGACGAGCTGTACCCGGGAATCGCCAGGGACTGCGAACGAGCAGTGCAAGAGGGCCGCATGTCGCTGGCCGAAGCCCAGGGCGTGAAGCGCTTTTACGAGAACGAGCTCAACGGCTATGCCTATCTCGAGGTCGAGTAGCATCGTCGAAATCCCTGAATAACCCGGGTTTGCCAACAATAATCCCCTGGCGTACAGTCCGCCTTGTAGGGTTGTTCCCTACGCAGGGTCCCGGTACAACCTACTGTTAGTGAGATTAGTTGAATGACGACGATCTACGTTGGCAATCTGCCATTCACTGCGACAGAAGATGAAGTGCGAGCGCTGTTCGAGCGCCACGGTAAAGTCGAATCGGTCAAGCTCATCAACGATCGCGAGACCGGGCGACCGCGCGGCTTCGCCTTCGTCGACATGGGTGCCGATGAGGCGCAAAACGCGATTCAACAAACGAACGGCTTCCAGATGGGCGGACGTCCGCTGCGAGTCAACGAGGCCCAGGAACGTGCGCCCCGATCCAAGCCCTCCGGCGGCGGCGGTGGTGGTGCTCCCCGACGCTGGTAATCAGCGCTTACCACATATCTTTGAGTTGCGTCCCTACGTCGACGGTCGCCGACTCACCCTCACGCAAACTCTCCACTGCGCGCATATTGCGCAGCGAAATTCGCTCGAAGCTGTCCAGTACCTTGTCGGTCATGAAGCGACTCTTGGCTCCGTACACATGCCCATCTCCGTCCTTGGGCTGCTGCGTCACCTGATACTTGAGCGGCGCGCATAGGTGCAGCTCGTTGCGCGCCCGGGTCATCGCTACGTACAACAGGCGCCGCTCCTCTTCGATCATCTCCGGCTTGCCGGTGGAGAACTCGGAAGGAAAATTGCCGTCCGACACATTGAGCACGTACACGATGTCCCACTCCTGGCCCTTGGCCGAATGGATGGTGGACAGAATGACGTAGTCTTCGTCCTTCGACGCACCGGTGGATTGATCGCCGCTGGCCACCGGCGGATCCAAGGTCAGCTCGGTTAGGAATCGCTCACGGTTGACATGCTGCGTCGCCAGCGTTTCCAGTTGTTCCAAATCGCCCATGCGCGTCCACGGCGCATCATAAATGCGCTCCAGCTGCGGCTTGTACCATTCCCGCACCAGCCCCACCTGGCCTGCCCAGGGAGTCGCCGGATCGGCGAGCCTTTCCAATAGCGCGCAGAATCTCTTCCACTCCATTTTTACCGGCTGCGGCGCATCGAAGCCGGCCAGCGCCTTGACGCTGTAGCTCTGCGCTTCGTGATAATCCAGCGCTTGTTTCGCGTGTCCCGGGCCGATGCCTTGGATCAGCTTCAGCACGCGAAAGCCCGCCACCGCATTGCGCGGATTATCCGCCCAGCGCAGCACCGACATCATGTCCTTGACGTGCGCCGCCTCCAGGAATTTCAAGCCGCCGTACTTCACATAGGGAATATTGCGCTTCGCGAATTCGACCTCGAGCACGTCGCTGTGATGCGAGCTACGGAACAGGATGGCGTGGCGTTTGAGAGAGCCGCCCACTTCGCGCGTCTGCAATATCTTGCCGGAAATGTACTCGGCTTGGGCCTGCGCATCGTCCATGGCCACATAGAACGGTTTCTGGCTCGATTGCCGCATGCCGAGCAAGGTCTTGCGATGCTGACGCGCGCCGTCCGCCATGAGCGCATTCGCCGAATCCAGTATCTGTTGCGTCGAGCGGTAGTTCTGCGACAGCACCACGACCTCAGCCTTCGGCTTGTAGTGATCGGCAAACCCTAAAATGTTCTCCACCGCCGCGGCGCGGAACGAATAGATGGCCTGGGCGTCGTCGCCGACCACCGTCACTCCTTGGCCGTCGGGCTTGAGCGCTTGGATCACTTCGCCCTGCAGGCTGCTCGTGTCCTGGTACTCATCCACCAGCACATGATCGAAATTCTTCGACAAGCTTTGCGCGAGCGTGGGGTTTTGCATCATTACATGCCAGTACAACAGCAAGTCGTCGAAATCCAATACGCGATGCTTTTGCTTGCGACCCACATATTCGCGGTACAGGCGCGTCAGATCAGCCTCCCACTCGCGGCACCACGGGTATTGTTCTTCGAGGGTTTGCTTCAGGGTCAGCCGCGTGTTGACTCGATAGGAATAGATCGCGAGGCAGGCGTCCTTGCGAGGAAAGCGCTTGTCCTTGGCCGAGAAACCCAATTCGTGACGCACCACATCCATCAAGTCCGCGGCATCGGCGCGATCTAAGACGGTGAAACTCGGATCGAGCCCTAAGTGCTTGGCATACAGCCGCAGAATGCGGTTACCCACCGAATGAAAAGTCCCTGACCACAACAAACGCGTCGCCACGCTGCGATCGCCGGCCTTGCCGCGGTCCGACATCACTTCCGCGACGATGTTCTGCGTACGCCGGATCATTTCCTGGGCGGCGCGGCGCGAGAAAGTCAGCATGAGAATGCGCGCCGGATCCACCCCGTTCACCACCAAGTGAGCGGTGCGATGCGCCAAGGTGTTGGTTTTGCCTGTACCTGCGCCCGCCAGAATCAACATGGGGCCTGCCGTCACGCCCCCCTTTTCAGCCGCCGGCGTGCCGAAAGTGGCTGCGCGGCGCTGCATGGGATTGAGCGCATCGAAGGCGCTGGGCTTGGCTTTCATCATAGGGTTATGGCAGTACTGTACGTATATCCAGATTGCGATGCAATGAGCTTGAATCTGCGCTGCAGGGTCGCCCATCGGCGGGATATGCGCGCGGAGACAGATCACACCGAGATAAACTCGCGGCATGCAAAAACCAACGACCATTGCCAGCCATCACATTTGGACCGGCCGCATCATCGACGTTTCCACCGAGCGGCTGCTCTATGCTGGCGGCCGTGAGCACGATCTGGACTTCATCCGGCACCCCGGCGCCTCTGCCGTAGTTCCCGTCGATGCCGATGGCCGGGTCTGCGTGGTGCGCCAGTATCGGCACGGCGTCATGGATTTTCTGTGGGAAATTCCCGCCGGCAAACTGGACAAAGGAGAGCCGCCGCAGCGCTGCGCCATCCGCGAATTGGCTGAAGAAACCGGGCTCTCCGCGGCACGCTGGACTACTTTAGGGACATTCCTGCCGGCGCCCGGCATTTTGACCGAAGTCATTCACCTCTATCTGGCGCGCGACCTCACAGTGGGCGCCGCCGCGCCCGACGACGACGAGGAACTCGAAGTGCAATGGTTGCCGCTGAGCGAGGCGCTCGAAATGGTGCTGCGCGGCGAATGGAGCGACGGCAAAACAGCGGTGGGTCTGTTGCGCGCCCAATACCATTTACAACTGTGACGGCAAGCCAGGTTTCCAAGGGTTCGGGTTGACTTAACTTGTACATCCCTTAAAAAGGACGCATGAGCGCAGAACACTCAAAATCCCCTGGTCAGCCAGATGCCGAAGGCGACGCCAAAGACCCCGCGCGCGATGCCAAACCTCGAGCCAAGACCAGCACCGGCCGGGTCCAATTCGACGACAAGGGCAACGCTGTTTGGGAGTGGCAGGCCGCCCCCGGCCAGTTCACGCGCGATGTCTCGACCGAACGACTGCAAAGGCTCGAGCACCCCGCCCTGTCCATCGCCGAGGATGCGCCGACGCCATTCGACACCGTGCGTGCCAATCCGCTCGGCAACAAGAAAGGCTACGACCCGTACGACAGCGGCAAGCTGGGCAAGCGGCCGCCGACCTCCGTCAAGAAGGATTTGCGCCGGCTGAGCGAGTCCATCAAGCTCAAGAAGCAAGCGGCGAATAACAAGGACGCAGAAGAATAGTTCCCGATCGGGCGAGTCACGCCAGCGCGTGCTGCAACTTCGCCGCGCTACCCAGACGATAAAACCTGCGCAGCTCACGCACCAACGCCTCGATGCGAGCCTGTCCGCGGCTCACGAAACGCCGCTCCAGGCGACGGCAGTAATGCGCAGCGCAGCGATGCGCCATTCGATAGCGATGATACTGATCCGGCTCCAAGCGCGCATCGAAGCTCACTCGATCGAACAGCCGCGCATGCACCTGCGCCGGGTAATCCCCTCCCTGCTGATCCGCCAGCAAGAACACCGTGACTGCGTACTTATCCACTTCCGCCTGAGTCTCGAGTTCCAACAGCGACACCGGCAAGTCCCGGTGCAGCCGCCAGGTCGAATAAACGAAGTGGCTCACCCCTTCCAACGCCGTGCAGTAATCGGCCAGATTACTCTCAGTCAATTCCCCAACGGGGTCGTCGCCCTCCAGTCTGCTCAATAAGCTGGCGTCGAGGTACAGCGAGATACCGGCACCATCCGGCATTTCAGCGAGCAGGAGTTCCTCGTCAGAGGCCCGCGTATCGTTCAGCGGCGCAGCACCCTGTAGGTGCCGGCGATCCGTCACTAGAAAATCGTACACGTCGTAATTCATATCGACGTCGTAGAGACGTCCTATCATCGACTGCAGCTGGTTCAGTACCATCGCCGTCGGTTCAAAGCCAATTCCATTAATGCGCGCGTCGCGCGCCGGCCGCGCTCACCGGCTGCACGCCGAGCTGTTTTAACAGCCCATGCGCCCGCGCACTCCCGGTCTTCATCCAGATTTCATACAAGCGCAAGATGTCGGCGTCGGTGTGCCGGTAGGACATCTCGCTGACTTCGTTCAGCGCATCGACCAAACGCTGGAACTTCTCTGCGAGTTGCGCGTAGATGGCCGCCACGCACCGTCCCGAGGCGCAGCGCTGCATGGTATCCGCCAGCGAGCTATAGGCGTTTCCGCCCATGGCGATGTGATAGTCTATGTCTATCAATTTGCGTGCAAAACTGCGTGCAAAGAAGCCGGCGATGAACAACGATACATCGCCCAATCGCTGCAGCCCGCGTTGCCGTGCCAGAGCGCTCGGCGCTTCCAGTGCATCTGCCAGCATATGCGCCAGCGGCCGGATGCGTAGACCGTCGGGGGTACGCTCGTACAGCGCATCGGCCCGGGAAAACATGGTGAGCAGGTTGACGACGTATTGCTCCGCTTGCTCGTCGATGTGGAGATGCTGGTGCTCGCTGGCGGCGTGAAATGCGTCACGAAAAAATTCGCGCAGGGAACTGACCGCTACAAGAGATCCCGCAGACACTGCTTGCATGCTTGGCATCCTTTTTTCGCTAACACCATCCTATCGGCAAAACACAGCCGGCGTGAATACCAAAACTGAGAACTGGTGTCAGAAAACGCCAATTTTTTATAGCTATTTCGCAATCAGCAATCGACGTCGTAGGCTGCTAAGCGTGAGTTGCGCCGTGCGTGCATCGCTTTGGTGCTAAATGATTTCCGCAAGCGTCTTGATGGTGCGCGGCGGCGGCGCCAAGTCATGCGGCCACGCGCGCCCATCGCGGTTCAACCACACCGCCTGCATTCCCGCCCGCATCGCGCCCCCGACATCCGTCACAGGATCATCGCCGATATGCAGCACTTCATGCGCCTCCACTCCGGCTTCAGTCAGCAGGCGCGCGAATATGCGCGCGTCCGGCTTGGCAGCGCCGGCCGAACGCGCGGTGACATGGCCAGCGAACCAGTGATCGATGCCGCAGCGTCGCAGATCCGCATTGCCATTGCTAAGCGCAAACAGCCGATAGCGTGACTGCAGCCGCTGCAGCGACGACTGCACATCGTCGTACAACTCGACTCGGTTGCGCGCCGTAAAAAACACTTCGAACGCCTCGTCAGCCAACGACTGCGCATCAGTGGGCGACTGCGCACCGACCGGCGACTGCGCATCGCCGGGCGACTCCGTATCAGCCGGCGACTGCGCGTCAGCGGGCCACTTCGCATGGCCCGCCGCCTCGAACAAATCTTTGAGCGAGCGGCGCCGCAGAAAAGTCAGGTCATGGCCAAGCTCCGGGTATCGCTCAGCCGTCAGAGCACGCATCGCCTGCAGCGATTCTATGCTGTGCCCGCCCACCGTCTGCGGATGGCGCTCGCGCAGCCAGGACCACAAATCTCGCTCGGCGGCCGCAATGACCGGTCCCACCGGCCACAGGGTGTCGTCCAGATCGAAACTCAAAACCAGCGGCGCGTTCATCCACGCATTCTCGCGCAACGGGGCCGCGCATTTCGCGGAATCTGCCTCTCTAGGGATACAATCTCATCACGCAACTTCCACAGAGATTATCGCCATGGCCGCCCAGCGCTCCTTCATCACCTTCGCCTGTCTGAACTTCGCGGCCTTCGCGGCCGGCGCCGTTGCTGCCGCCACGCCCGCGGCGCCGGAGCCCCTACAAGCCTTCACAGTAGAAGATCTAGTGCGCCTCGAGCGCATATCGGGCCTTGCAGCCTCGCCCGACGGCAAGCATCTCGCCTACACCGTGCGCACCACCGACATGCAGGCCAATAAGGGACGCACTGCCATTTGGCTGGTGGAAACAGGCGCGCGGCCGCAACGTGCCGCCTCCGCAGTACGCCTCACCGACATTACCGCCAATTCCAGCGCCGCCGAGTGGAGCGCGGATGGACGATTCATTTATTTTCTGTCGAATCGCAGCGGCTCGAATCAAGTGTGGCGGGTGGCGGGGCAGGCGTCGCACGGAACAGCGCTCGGCGCCACAGCGCCGGGCGCCGATGCGCCGGGCGCCGTGGCACTACAGGTCACCAATCTGCCGCTCGATGTGGGCAGCTTCAGGGTCTCTCCCCAGGGCGATCGCCTCGTCGTGAGCGTCGAGGTGTACTTGGACTGCCCCGATCTCGACTGCACCCAGCGACGCGTGGATGAGGCCGCTCATTCCACTGCCACCGGGGTTCTACACAAGGAGCTGTTCGTCAGGCACTGGGATACCTGGAGCGACGGCCGACGCGCGCAGCTCTATGCCCTGACGCTCGACGACGTCGCGCGCGGCACGCCGCTGCGACTCACCGCCGGGATCGGCGATGTGCCCGGCAAACCCTTCGGCGGCCGCGAGGACTATGCGTTCAGCCCGGACGGCGCGCAGTTGGTATTCTCCGTGCGCGCGGCCGCAGTCGAGCCTTGGTCGACCAACTTCGATCTCTACCAAGTCGCAGTCGCAGGCGGTACGCCACGCAACTTGACCGCGGATAATCTCGCGTGGGATGGCCAGCCGGCGTTCTCGCCCGACGGCACGCAGCTCGCCTACTTGGCGATGGACCGACCGGGTTTCGAAGCAGATCGCTTTCACCTGGTATTGCTGAACATCAAGTCGGGGATCAAGCGCCCCTTGACGGCAGGCTGGGATCGCTCCATCGCGAGCTTCAGCTGGTCGCGCGACGGCAAGAGCCTGTTCGCCATCACCGATCACCTAGGCCAGCGGCCGCTATGGTCCATCGACGCCGTCAGCGGCCGAGCCTCGGCGATCACAGGCGCCGGCGAAGTTGAAGACTTCAGCGTCGGCCCGCGCAAGGTCTTCTACGCCTTTAGTAGTCTCAGCAGTCCCGCAAACCTGTACTCGGTGGGGTTCACCGGCGGCACCCCCACTCAACTCAGCCATGTGAACCAGCCCGAGCTTGCGCGGCACAAGCTCGGCGAGTACCAGCAGTTCAGCTTCGCCGGCTGGAACAATGAGAATGTCTTCGGCTATGTCGTTAAGCCGCCCGACTTCAAGCGCGACCAGAAATATCCGGTGGTGTTCCTGGTGCACGGCGGCCCGCAGGGCAGCTTCGCCAATTCCTGGAACTGGCGCTGGAACGCGCAGACCTTCGCCGGCGCCGGCTATGGCGTCATCATGATCGATTTCCACGGCTCCACGGGTTACGGCCAGGCATTTACCGATTCGATCAGCGGCGACTGGGGCGGCAAGCCCTTAGAGGACCTGAAGCTGGGGCTCGAAGCCGCGCTCAAGCAGAACCCCTGGTTGGACAGCGAGCATGTCTGCGCGCTCGGCGCATCCTATGGCGGCTATATGATGAATTGGATCGCCGGCCAGTGGCCCGACAGATTCAAATGCATCGTCAGCCATGACGGCATTTTCGATAATCGCACCATGTACTACTCCACTGAGGAACTCTGGTTCCCCGAATGGGAAAACGGCGGGCCCGAATATCGCAACCCCGCCGCGTACGCGAAGCACAATCCCATCGACTATGTGTCCCAATGGAAAACGCCCACCTTGGTGATACACGGCCAGCTGGACTACCGGGTCCCCGACTCCCAAGGCCTGGCAGTGTTCACTGCCCTACAGCGCCAGGGCATCCCCAGCGAACTGCTGTACTTTCCGAATGAAAATCATTGGGTGTTGAAACCCGCCGACAGTGTTCAGTGGTACGACACCGTGCTCGACTGGCTGAATCGCTGGCTTGCGCCCGCCGCGGCACCATCGCCCCGCCAACCCGGCACCAGCAGGGCGGCAGGACAATGAGCCGTTAAGACTTCGGACTACAACCCTTCGCGAATTGCATCTGACTATCGCGGCGCGCCATGTGAAGTAGGTGACGCGCCGCAGGCCGCCTGTCGGATAGCGTAGTGTAATGATTTCGATCGCCGTCATTTTTCCCCGTCTAGCCGCGCTGACTACCTACACCCCCACTTTTCCGCAGGTGGGCTGACCAAGTGCGAGATCCTAATAATTCGTCGAAATTTCGCTGCCTACTTCGCGACGCTTAGAAGCACCTTGATTCATTGGATGTCTTCGGCAGAGGGTGTGGGAATCGCCCCGCGCCTCGGCGCTTCCTTCGCCGCCGTGGTGATCCTCGCGGTCGCCGCCAATATGATTGCACGCGAGACCGTAGTGGTTATTCGCACGCTCGCGCACCAGCCACAGACTGCGGTGGTTCAGTGGCAATCGCCACCGGCGCCTGCGCCTGTCGCTGCGCCGCCTATGCCGGCGGCCGC